>JBIODP010000081.1:0-9503 GCA_044445195.1 Burkholderiales bacterium
ATTGGTGCTGGAATGCATGGGTTCTCCATGAAATACGGGCGGTCAATTACTGTATACGAACAAAAAAATCCTGCTCGATCGTCACTTCGATTTTTTCGTTCGGCCTGATAATTGCCGGTGGCCCTAATAAGTTGCTGATGCCTGTGGAGACATCTCTGCATGCAGGCAAAAGTCTGCAAATTTGTCGGGCGTGAGTGGGCGACTGAACAAATAGCCTTGAATCTCGTCGCATTCATATTTCTTTAGCAACGCCATTTGAGCTTCATTTTCCACACCTTCTGCAATGACGGTCATTTGTAAAATATGGCCAAGTTGAATAATCGCATTGACGATTGCCGCATCGCCGGGATCGGTTGTCATGTCGCGCACGAACGATTGGTCGACCTTGAGCTTGTCGACAGCCAGTCGCTTCAGGTAGGAGAAGCTGGAATAGCCTGTTCCAAAATCGTCGATCGACAGCTTGACGCCGATCTCTTTCAGCCCTTGCAACGTTTTTACCACACTGTCAATATCCTGTATCAATGTCGATTCGGTGATTTCCAACTCGAGCTGATTGGCAGGCAGGCCCGATGCAGATAGCGCATTGGCGACAGTGTCAACGATATTGCCCCTTTTGAATTGCATGGCCGAGAGGTTGACCGCTATGACGATCGGCGGGATGTGATAGGTATTCTGAAACACTTGCATCTGCCTGCATGCCTCATTGAGTACCCACTCGCCAAGCGGTATGATCAGGCCGCTACGTTCGGCCAGCGGAATAAATCGGGTCGGAGGCACCAAGCCAAGCTCGGGATGCTGCCACCGCACCAATGCTTCCGCGCCATTTATTTTTCCGCTTAAAATATCGATCTGCGGTTGAAAATGCAGAATGAATTCCTGCTGCCTGATAGCATTGCGCAATTGCGCCTGCAATTTGATATTCTCTGTCTCATCGACATTCATTTTCTGCGAGAAAAATCGGTAGGTGTTCCGGCCAGCGTCTTTGGCTTGGTAAAGCGCGGCATCGGCGTTCTGGAGCAACACGCCGAATTCGCTGCCGTCATTGGGATACATGCTGATACCGATGCTAAATGAAGTACTCAGTACGCGCCCGTCCAGGTTGAAAGGATCGGCAAAACCTTCGAGAATGTTTTGCGCAATTGCCTCAACCGTGCCCAAGTCCTGCACCTTTGGCAACAAAATGATAAATTTATCCCCACTCAGGCGGCCCATTGTATCCGTTTCACTCAGGCACTTTTTCAGCCGCACGGCAGCGCCAAGAAGCAACTGATCTCCCAGAGCATGCCCAAAGCTATCGTTGATCTGCTTGAAATTGTCGAGATCCAGAAACAGCAAGGCCACATTGGTCGACTCTTGCGTTGCAAAGACGATTGCCTGCTCGACGCGATCATGTAACAGCAAACGGTTCGGCAGACCGGTCAAAGAATCATGATACGTCAAGAAATCGAGCTTCCTCTCCGCATCATCCCGTTCGCATCGTGTACGTAAGGTCGCGATCCCATAGGCAAGATCGTTGGCCAATTCATTAAGCAACTCGACTTCCGCCTCACTGAAAGTGAAAGGCTCGGAAGAATAAATGGTCAGCGCGCCCAATGCATGATTATTGACGACAAGAGGAAGCGCGATGCTCGATTGATAGCCGCGAGCGATTGCGGCCTGGCGCCATGGCGCCATGTTAGGATTGCTCAAACAATTCTGATTGACGACTGTCGATCTCGTTCGAATCGCCGTGCCGGTTGGTCCTTGACCGAATTCCGTCTCATCCCATGTTATCTTTACCTTGTCCAGATAGCCTTCTTCAAAGCCGGATTGCGCAACCGCGCGAACAGCCTTGCCAGGGTCGTGTTCCGCAAATCCAACCCAAGCCATCAGATAGCCCCCTGTCTCCACGGCTAAATGGCAGATCTCTTCCAGCAACTTTTGTTCATTATCGGTATGAATCAACAGCGCGTTGCACTTGCTTAACAGCTTGAGTGCACGAGTCAGTAAGGTTCGATTGTATTCCGCTTGTTTGCGCTCGGTAATGTCCATGGCAAAGCCAGCAGTGCCCTGGATATTGCCGTGTTCGTCAATAATGGGTGTCTTGAACGTTTCGATCCAATGCAACCTCTCCCCGTCAAATGCTTGCTCCTCGACATGCTTATGTCGACACGATTTCATTACCTCCGCATCGTCTGCACGGTATTTCTGTGCGAGTTCCGGAGATTGAAGATCGAAATCGGATTTGCCTTCGGCTAGCTGAGGGTGGTCGAGCCGGAGATAGTCGGCAAAAGTCTTGTTGATCGCGAGGTAGCGACCATCGGCGTTCTTTAGCCAAGCCAAATAGGGTGAGGCATCCATCAGGGAACGAAGATTCAATTCCGCTTTTTTGAGTGGCGTCACGTCGGCGATCAAAGCAAAAAAGCCTTCAATTGTTCCAGCGGCGCTGGTGTCCGGCACATAATTGACCAACGCGTAGGCAATGGTTCCATCCGCCTTGGTAAGAGTCCGTTCGAAGCACTGCTGTTTTCCTGCAAGAACTCCCTGAATAAAGGGCGCATTCTGAGCGTAAAGGCGCTCCCCAAGCAGATTGTGCAGAGTAGCGCCAACTACATTGTTCGAATGATAGCCAAACCATTCTGCGTACCGCGCGTTGGCAAAACGGCAAATCAAATTCTTATCCCAATACGAGACCATACCGGGAATTGCGTCCGTGACCGATTTGATGAAACGCTCGCTCTTGATGACGGCTTCAGACGAAAGCTGGATTGCGCAGGTCGCGGCTTCGGCCTCCTTTTGGGCTTTTCTTGCCCGTATGTTGGCGCGCCGCGCTGCCTCGGCGACACAGGAGATTGCCGTGCCGTTAATGATAAATACCGCCATGCCAAGCCAGTCGGCGGCGCCATTGATGAATGGGTGCTCGGCAAGAAATGGCCAAAGAAAAAAGGCGGTTGCGCACGCCAGGATAGTTGCCAGCAATCCGGCAGCAAAGTTTCCGAGAACGGCGACAAGCATGACTGCGGGATAGAATGTTATCCATACCAGCGTGGAACCGAGAATATGCAACGGCCAAACGCGCAATAATGCCGCGAGCGCCACCATTGCAAATGCCAATAGATATTTTTGCCATGTGTGGCTGAGCAATAGCAATCGGGTGCAATTTATGTCTAATTTGACTCGTTCCATTTGACTCAACGCAATGATGACAACATACTGAGACATTCTACACGCAAGTGTTTTGACGAATGTCAACCTTCCTTATACAGTAGTCAATTACTGAATACGATCAAAAAAGCCCGCTTGATCGTCACTTCGATTTTTTCGCCCGGCCCGATAATTTCGCCAAGTTCGTAAAGAAGCGAGAATAGTCATGTCAGTTTCATCCGTCAATGCCGGTTTCGACGCTAACCGGTTTACGCAGCCTGCATTGAAAAATGGGTTGCCGCAACGCGCCAATATCGTGCCGTCATCGGCTTCTGCGCCGGGCGATGCCACGCCGGCTGGGCCAGTCGGGCCGCAGTCGGCAGTGGGCAGTTTTGCAGGCCCGATCAACCATGCCAGCCGGGTCGGCGTGGCGGCCTATGCAGCAATCATGAATCCAGAAGTATCTACTTCAATGCGTACTGAAGCTTAATACAGGTTTATACTTATCAATATAAGCAGCACGCTCCACTACAAAAAATCCTATAAAGATGAGATTATGTTAACAGAAAAAGAAGCAGAGGGCGGTTACCTGGGACAATTCATCCCCTTGCAATACCATCACAACATGCTGATGGATTCAAACCGGATGCAACCGTTCAAAGCTGCGATCGATCATGTCGTCTTTCCGGGCGCCAAGGTGCTGGAATTGGGTGGCGGAACCGGCGTGCTGTCGTGGTTTGCCGCAGCCAAGGCAGAAAAGGTGTGGTGCGTCGAATTCAATCCAGACCTGGTGAAGGAATCGACCAAGCTGCTGGCGATGAACCCCCATGGCGAAAAAGTCGAAGTGGTGCATGCCGACGCGTTTCAATACCTGCCGCCGGAGCCGGTCGATGTCGTGATTTGCGAGATGATCCATGTCGCCATGCTGCGAGAAAAGCAGGTGGAAATGATGGAGTCGTTCAAGGCGCGCTATTTAAAGCGTTTCGGCGGACCTTTGCCGGTCCTGGTGCCGACCGCAGTGCTGATGGCAGTGCAGCCTTTGCAGCAGGAATACGAATTCGAAGGCTTCTACGCCCCTATCGTGCAAATTCAGGATCTGGTCGGCACCTTGCCTGGAACGGTCGAGATGGCGAGACCCGAGTTGTACAGCATCCTCGACTTTACCCAACCTACCTCGCAGGATATCGCGTGGGAGGGCGACTTCGTCATCGAGTACAACGGCACCGTCAACGCGCTGCGTTTTATTACCAAGAATGTGCTGGCGATGGTGATGGAGAAATCGTCCACCATCGATTGGCTCAATCGATACATGTCGTTTCCGCTTGAGAAACCGGTAAAAGTGCAGGTGGGCGAAACCTTGCGCGTGAGTTTTCATTACCGGGCCGGGGGGCTGATTACCTCGCTGCAAGAGGCGTTGCGGGCCGAAGTGGTAAAACCCTAGTGGTTACGGCATGATGATCGCGACCCCAGACGATAGGTTACAGGCACACTGTGCGAATCCGTACAGATTATGCTTGTAAAGCATACTATTCTTGGCGAGCAAGTCCGGCAGGACTTGCTCTGGGATGATTGGCTCACATGCTGAAAAGTAGGTGAGCTTTTTTGTATGCGAGCCGCATTGCCGGGACAGTAAAAAATATTTAAATAACTGGGAGACCCATTGTGAAAAAGCCATTTTACAAAATACTGTATGTGCAGGTTTTGATTGCGATCGCACTCGGCATCGCGCTCGGGGTTTTCTATCCGTCCAACGCTATCGCGATGAAACCGTTCGGAGACGGTTTCATCAAACTGATCAAAATGATCATCGCGCCGGTTATTTTTTGCACCGTCGTGTCCGGTATCGCCGGTATGGAGAACATGAAAAAAATGGGACGCGTCGGCGGCAAGGCGCTGTTGTACTTCGAGGTGGTGTCGACGATTGCGTTGGGAATTGGCCTGCTGGTCTCGAATGTTCTCAGGCCGGGCGACGGTTTTGTTGCCGCGCCCGGCGCGATGAACGCGGCAGCCGTTGCCGAGTTTACCGTCAAGGCAAAACCGCTCAGTTTCGTCGATTTTATAATGAACATCATTCCAACGACAGTGGTTGACGCATTTGCCAAGGGCGATATTTTGCAGGTTTTGTTATTTTCGATTCTGTTTGGATTGGCGCTGGCGCATCTCGGTATAAAAGGCAAAGGTATGGTCACGTTTATCGATGATCTTTCCAGGGCGATTTTCGGCGTGGTTGGCATCATCATGAAGGCGGCGCCGATAGGCGCGTTCGGGGCAATGGCCTTTACCATCGGCAAGTATGGTTTTGGCGCATTATTGCCGTTGGCAAAATTGATGGGTTCGTTTTACCTCACCTGTTTTATATTTATCATCGGCGTGTTGGGGATCATTGCCAAAATCACCGGCTTCTCGATAGTGCGTTTTATTATTTATATCAAGGAAGAGTTATTGATCGTGCTGGGAACCAGTTCATCCGAAAGCGCATTACCGTCCCTGATGGGCAAGCTGGAAAAACTGGGCTGCGCCAAGTCGGTAGTGGGTTTGGTGGTGCCCACCGGCTATTCCTTTAATCTCGACGGCACGAATATTTATATGACGATGGCGGCTTTATTCATTGCCCAGGCGACTAACACCAATCTAACCCTGGGACAGCAATTGACCATACTGGGGGTGGCGATGCTGACTTCAAAGGGGGCGTCCGGCGTGACCGGCGCCGGCTTCATTACCCTGGCCGCCACGCTCGCCGTGGTGCCGACGATTCCCGTTGCCGGCATGGCGCTGATTTTGGGTATCGATCGCTTCATGAGCGAATGCCGCGCGCTGACCAATTTTATCGGCAATGGCGTCGCCACCATAGTGGTGTCCGGATGGGAAAATGAATTGGATCGCAACGTATTGCAGGCCGAGCTGCGCGGCGGGGCAGAGTAACTCTGCCTTGACGACATGCTTGTGATTATTCAGCCGCTGGCGCCAGTGCGGAGTGCGTTTTGGGGAAAGATCGCGTCTTCAAGTAGACGGGCTCATGACCGCCGACTACTTGCGTCATGCGCGCCCTGTTCGCACTTCATTGAATCGCTCGCGCTGTCTCTTTCCCGAAAACGCACTCCGCACTGGCGCCAACGGCTGAATAGCTACGGCTGGTCAACCGAACATCTGCCGACGCAATCCGACGGAGCCAAGCACGGCAAATCAAGCAGCAAAAAATCAGCTATTCGCCAGCATTCTTTCCAGAAAACTTTCGAATTGTCGCACTTCATCTTTGGAGAACCCACGTAACAGGCGATTGCTCACGTTCACGGAACAGGTACGCAAGACCGGATTGATCGCCTTGCCTTCGTCGGTCAGTTCCAGTTGCACGATACGACGGTCATGATGGCTGCGCACCCTGCGCAACAATCCCTTCTGCTCCAACCGGTCTATCATGCGCGTCATCGCACCCTGGTTATAGGATATTTCCTTGCATAGTTGGGCGGCGGAGTCGGCATGATCGTCGGCAAGCGTTGCCAGCACGACATACTGCGCAGCAGTGATGTCGAACTGCGCCAGTTCCTTGTCGACGGCATTGACGAGTTCCACCCTGGCCCTGCTGATCAAACGGCCCACGCTGGTTCGTGAAACGTAGGTTTTCACATCGTAAATTTCGCTCATTGCGCCCTTGATAGAAAAAGAAAGATCGCGTGTATTATAATGCCCAGGCAACTATTATTGACACTCTTCAGCTACTGGGGCGAGTGTGGAGTGCGTTTTGGGGGAAGAGACAGCGCGAGCGATCCAATGAAGTTCGAGCGGAATGCGCATGACGAAAGTAGCCAACGGTAATCAGCCCGTCTACTTGAAGACGCGATCTTCCCCAAAACGCATTCCGCACTCGCCCCAGCGGCTGAAGAGTTACCTATCATCAAAGCGCCGCGAATGCTGCGCGCGAATGCATTGAGGCCGATTGTAAACAGCCATTGCCTCACAGAGGCATTCGCGCAGAGTCGATTACATCGCCGCTTTGAAGATGGCGACGATCTGCTGGTGGGTGGCCGGGATAGGATTAGTGAAGCCGCAGGCATCCTTGAGCGCATTAGTGGCCAGCGTTGCCAGATCTTCTTCCTTCACGTTCAATGCTGCCAGGCCCGATGGAATGTTGACGTCTTTTGACAGCTGGCTGATGGCTGCAATAGCGGCTAACGCACCTTGCCGATCGCTCATATCCTTCACGTCAATGTCCATGGCAACTGCGATATCTTTCAAACGACCGGCGCATGCCGTGGCATTGAAGGCCTGAACGTAAGGCAATAACACTGCGTTACAGACGCCGTGCGGCAGGTCATAGAAACCGCCCAACTGGTGAGCCATCGCGTGGACATAGCCCAGGGAGGCGTTGTTGAATGCCATTCCGGCCAGGAACTGAGCGTAAGCCATGGTTTCACGCGCTTCCATCGCGTCGCCGTCCGCCACGGCGCGACGCAGAGATTGACTGATCAAACTCACTGCTTTCAGCGCACACGCATCGGTCACCGGATTCGCGGCGATGGATACATAGGCTTCGATGGCGTGAGTCAGCGCATCCATGCCGGTTGCCGCCGTCAGACCTTTTGGCATGCGGACCATCAGTTCCGGATCGTTGACCGACAGGATTGGCGTGACGTGCTTGTCGACGATGGCCATTTTGATATGGCGCTCTACATCGGTAATGATGCAGAAACGGGTCATTTCCGAGGCAGTCCCTGCAGTTGTATTAATCGAAATCAAAGGAAGCTGTGGTTTTGGGGAGCGATCAACGCCTTCATAATCGTTGATTTTACCGCCGTTGACTGCCACCAGAGCGATGCCTTTGGCGCAGTCGTGCGGCGACCCACCGCCCAGAGAGATGATGAAATCACACTCGTTCTTGTTCAGGATCGCCAGACCTTCAGCCACGTTGATTGTTGTAGGGTTCGGGTTAGTACCGTCATACACTGCGTTCTTCACACGTATGTCAGTCAGCAAATGCTGTACTTGAGCGACAACGCCAAGTTTATTCAGTACTTTATCCGTCACAATCAGTGCCTTCCGGTAACCATAAGACTTGATGGTAGCGGCGGCGTCTTTCAGGCAACCTGCGCCAAGCATGTTGACGGACGGCATAAAAAAAGTGGATGTGCTCATTATTAATTCCTTATAGGTGAGGCTTTTGCAAAACGCAAAAGCCAGGCAGGATGGGGGTGATTCTGTCCCGCCAACTAAAAACGTAAATTAAATTCAGAAGAAGCCGAGTTTTTGCTCGCTGTAGCTGACCAGCAGGTTCTTGGTCTGCTGGTAGTGGTCCAGCATCATCTTGTGCGTCTCGCGGCCGATGCCCGATTCCTTGTAGCCGCCGAAGGTGGCGTGCGCCGGGTAGGCGTGGTAACAGTTGGTCCACACACGGCCCGCCTTGATGGCGCGGCCCATGCGGTAGGCCACATTGCCGTCGCGGCTCCACAGGCCGGCCCCCAGGCCGTATGGCGTGTCGTTGGCAATTTCCAGCGCCTGCGCTTCATCCTTGAAGGTGGTCACCGCCAGCACCGGCCCGAAGATTTCTTCCTGGAAGATGCGCATCTTGTTGTGTCCCTTGAAAAGAGTCGGCTGGATGTAGTAACCGCCTTCCAGCTCGCCGCCCAGATGCGCGCGATCGCCACCGATCAATAGTTGCGCGCCTTCCTCTTTTCCGATGCCAAGGTAAGACATGATCTTGGCCATCTGTTCTTTGGAGGCTTGCGCGCCCATCATCGTGTCGGTGTCCAGCGGGTTGCCCTGCTTGATAGCCGCCACGCGCTGCAACGCGCGCTCCATGAACTGGTCATAGATGGATTCGTGGATCAGTGCACGTGAGGGACAGGTGCACACCTCGCCCTGGTTGAAGGCGAACAGCACCAATCCTTCGATGGCCTTGTCGAAGAAGCCGTCGTCGTGTTGGGCCACATCGGCAAAAAAGATGTTCGGTGATTTCCCGCCCAGTTCCAGCGTAGCGGGAATGAGATTGGTGGCAGCGGCCTGGGCAATGACGCGACCGGTGGCGGTGGATCCGGTAAAGGCAATTTTGGCAATGCGGCGGCTGGTGGCCAGTGGCATGCCGGCTTCGCGACCATAACCGTTGACGATGTTCAGTACGCCGGGAGGCAGTAAGTCGGCGATCAGCTCGGCCATGATCAGAATGCTGATCGGTGTGGATTCGGCAGGCTTGAGTACCACGCAGTTACCGGCACCGATGGCCGGGGCAAGCTTCCATGCTGCCATCAGGATTGGAAAGTTCCAAGGGATGATCTGTCCAACAACACCCAACGGCTCATGGAAGTGGTAGGCGACTGTGGTCTCGTCAATATCGCTTAGGCCGCCTTCCTGGGCACGCACACAGCCGGCAAAGTAACGGAAGTGATCGA
>JBIODP010000082.1:0-9485 GCA_044445195.1 Burkholderiales bacterium
GGTCCGTATTGTTTGGACAATACCTTTGAGTTGCAGGACAATTTCAGTTTCAAAGCGAACGTCGGCGCGGCGCCCCAACGCGGCGCGACGCATAAATTCGCAGACGTTTAGGTTGCGCTCCGCCGCAAACGCGGCGATGATTTCCGCGTCTGCGGCGGATACTCGGACATGAATAAATTTAGCTTTCCGACTTTCCTCGGGAATCTTTTTAAAATGGCTTTTCACGATATACGCTCATCGACATGTTTTTTATTCTGCACGATGCGCTTTTGGCCGTGGCCGTCCAGCTCGACGATGTAAATGCCGTTATCGTGCGACCATCCTCCGCTTTCCGTTGAGCTTATGCAGGCTTCCTTCATTCCGTCGGAAGGGGATTCTTGGAAAGTTGTAGATCTCGAAATATCAAAAATGGATGCTGCCAAGAAAATCAGCTGGTTTGCAGATGAGGGGCTAATGCCAAGTGAACAAATTTCGTCATCGATCGCTAGCCTTTATGAACCACTATCTCCAATTAGCATTCAGAATTTTCTCTTCTATTTGCCTTACGGCTTGGACATACTTAGCTATGGTGCACTAGACGAATGGTCGATGGACTTAGCAACTGTAACTGCGGCACATGCCGCTGTGCTGTCGACATTGGGTGATGAGTTCTATGTTAGTCAAAATTTGAGCAACAGTAGACATCTGATTGATGGCCTTATTCGATTGTTTTGGGTGTGGCTCTTTTCGGACGCCAACTTTTTGCGTCACGACATAGGAACTTTACCAGATTCCGGGAGGCGCTGACAGTGATTTTTCGGCGATCTATGGATGTTTTGAATGCATAGGGCATGGCAACGTGTTGCCATCTACCAACATCGAATCACGGAAGATGTATTTTTTGCTGGACATTTCCAGCGCGTTGCAATACTGTTCGCTTGGGTAACTTAACCGAGGGAGCGGGTATGGAGAGGGCGACGGCATTTTGCGGCAGGCAATTCAGCGGCGACGAATTGCAACTGATCGGCGAGGTGGTCAAGCGCCACGTCGGATTGAGTCGCATGGAACTGGCGCACACGGTGTGCGAATTGCTTCAGTGGCAACGTAGTGGCGGCGGGCTCAAGGCGCGTGAGTGCCGCGAATTTCTTGAACTGCTCGATAGCCAAGGTGCGATTCAGTTACCGACCAAGCGCGCCACGAAACCGGTTGGCAGCCGCACGCGTGTGCCTGTCAGCGCCGAGGGAGAGCCCGGCGCGGTTCTGGAGGGCAAGGTCGGCGATTTCGAGCCGATCATGCTCGAACTCGTGCAAAGCGAACAGCAACGGCTGCTGTTTCGCGAACTGGTGGGGCGGTACCATTATCTCGGTCACGCGGTGCCGTTCGGGGCGCACCTGCGCTACCTTTTCTACTCTGGAAAGCAGGTGCTGGGGTGCATGCAGTTCTCCAGCCCCGCTTGGCGCATGGCAGCCCGCGAGCGCTGGATCGGCTGGGACGAGCAAACACGGCGCAGCAATTTGCAGCGTGTGGTCAACCAAAGTCGGTTCTTGATTTTGCCCTGGGTTCGCATCGCCAATCTCGCCAGTGTAGTATTGTCACGGGCACACCACCGACTGTGCCAAGACTGGGAAACGCGTTACGGAATTGCGCCGTTGCTGGCGGAAACGCTAGTCGATGAGAGTCGTTACAGCGGGCACTGCTACTTGGCCGCCAACTGGATTCGGCTGGGAGAGACGACCGGTCGCGGGCGCATGGACTGTGGGCACGAGCGCGTTGGGGTATCGCCCAAGGCAGTGTGGGTCTACCCGCTAGCGCCTGAGGCGGCAGAACGGCTGCGGAGGCAGGCATGAGCGCGGCATTGGCTCGGTTGACCGAGCAGGAGGATGCATTTATGGCGGCAAATGACGATTACGCGAGACTTGTCGCGTTCCTACGCAGCAAAGAGAGTCGCGAGCTTGGTCACACGGATCTGGAGGCGGCGTTCAACGAACAGGGGCGGGAACTGATGCGCCTGCTGTTTCAGGCCCATGTGAACAGTCGCGGGCCGGGGCCGGCGGCGGGGCCGGTGCGCGGCGCGGACGGAGTCGAGCGTAACGAGCATCGCCTGCACGAGCGGGGTCTTTCCACTTTGTTCGGCGAGGTTCGGGTAAAACGCCTGGGCTACGGGGCAAGCGGCGTGGATAGCCTGCATCCGCTGGATGCGGAACTCAACATGCCGGTCGGAGAGTACTCGTTTGGTGTGCGCCGCTTGGCTGCCGAACAAGCCGCCCAAGTGTCTTTCGACGCCACCGTGCAGGCCCTGGCGCAGCGAACGGGCAAGACCATGGGCAAGCGGCAGGTCGAAGAACTGGTCGAATGCTCGGCGGTGGACTTCGACGCTTTTTACGCGCAGCAGAGCCCCGCGGCAGGGGCGTCGGGGAGTTCGATTCTGGCGATCAGCGCCGACGGCAAGGGCGTGGTGATGCTGCCGCGCGATCTGCGCGAATCTACCAAAAAGGCGGCGCAGAAACAATCGCACAAGCTCGACCAACGGCTCTGCAAGGGCGAGAAGCGAAACCGCAAACGCATGGCCACGGTAGCGGCGGTGTACACGGTGGCGCCCTATGTGCGCACTCCCGAACAGGTGGTGCGCAGTCTGGCGCCGCTGCACGAACCTGCTCCGGCGCGCCCGCCGGTGGAGCATAAGCGGGTCTGGGCCAGCTTGGAGAAGACTCCCGAGAATGTGCTTGAGGACGCCTTCCAGGAAGCCTTGCGCCGCGATCCGAAACGGCAAAAAACATGGGTCGGATTAGTCGATGGAAACGAGCAGCAATTGACGTTGCTTCACGCGCTATCGCGCAAACACATGGTGAAAGTGACCATCGTTATGGACATCATTCACGTCTCGGAATACCTGTGGGACGCTTCGGTGGCGTTTCATGATGAAGCGAATCCAGAGCGCGAGCAGTGGGTTGCTGAGCGGCTGCTCAATGTATTGCGCGGTAAAGCCGCGCAGGTAGCTGCGGGAATGCGCCGCAGCGCCACATTGCGCTTGCTGTCGGACAAACAACGAGAGCCAGTCGATACGGCAGCCCGCTACTTGCTCAACCACCAGCATTACATGCACTATGACCGCTACTTGGCTGCGGGACTGCCAATTGGCACCGGAGTGATTGAGGGCGTCCAAGGTTCCGGCATTCAAGGCCGGTGCGACACTGAAGGCAGCAGTTAACGGCGTCAAAAAGTGATTAATTCCAAGACCGGTGAAATGCCGGTCTTGTGTTGAACATGAACGAAATTCTTCAGTACCTCAAATCGCATGGCGAAAAACTCGACACCGAGATTGCTAAAGTGACCGGCTTTTCACTTGAAGATTCACGAATTCAGTTAACAGGGCTTGCCGCAAACCAAGAAGTGATAGTGTGTCAATTAACTCGCTTTGTGAAAGGTAAGCAAATAGACAGCATGAGCGGTCGGATCAGCGGATTCATACCCAAGGCTGCTCCTGGTAGGAAATCGGCGAGGGTAAATTTGAAATGTGTCGTGAGCAATGATATTTCCAGCAGGAAAATGAACGGCTGCTTATAATCACATAGGAGTCGTTGCCTTTGGCGAGGGCTGACAGTCAAGCAGCGGCCATAACTTGACAGTCGCGACCGGCAGCTATGCGGAAGACTATTTAATGCTATTTGAATCGTTTTTTTTGCCACAATCTGGTCAAGATATTTGGGAGAATTTGATGATGTCGCTTTTTCTGGCAAGGATGGGGTGCTCATGAAAACCACTCCTTTGCAAATCAACGGATTGAGATTTTCTGCCCAGATTAGGCGACATTCAAGTTCAGATTATCAGACACATTTGGTGTCTAGTTAACGTTGGGCGTCATCGAAAGGAGAAATACATGAATCCATTTAATCCAGGTTACTACAACGAGCACGACCTCAAGGAAGCAGGCTTCAAGGCACTTGGTCACAACGTCCAAATCGCCAAGAACTGCACAATAATTGGCATTGAGAATATCGAAATCGGCAACAATGTCCGAATTGATGGATATTGTTCAATCATCGCAGCAGGGCAAGGCTGGCTGAAACTTGGCTCATATATTCACGTCGGTGGATATTGTCTTTTGTCTGCTGGCGATGGCATCGAAATGGGCGACTTCAGCGGTTTATCGCAAGGAGTTCGTATTTACAGCCGAACCGATGATTACAGTGGCAAACATTTAACTAATCCAACGGTTCCTGAAAAATATACGGGTATAACTCATGGCACGGTAATGCTATCGCAGCATGTAATTATTGGTTCAGGGAGCGTGATTCTTCCAAAGGTGTCAATAGGTGAAGGCTCATCCGTTGGAGCGCTATCTCTCGTAACAAAAAGTCTTGAACCGTGGGGCGTTTTTTTTGGTTGCCCAGCGAAGAGACTGAAGGATAGGTCAAAAAAACTTCTTGAGCTTGAGGCAGAACTGAGGCAAGAAAACGCCCAACCCGACGCTCAAGAGGGACTGCGCGAATAAACCTTCGCGCAGCCCCTTAACCTACTGATTATTAACTACTGTTGAATATTCTTAACTACGCTCACATTCTCTTATTTATCAGTAACATATTGATTTAATTGGTGATTGAAAATCCTTGTGTCGGTGGTTCGATTCCGCCCCGGGCCACCACGGATGTCCCTCAGGAAACGCCAACCATGCAGGTTGGCGTTTTCGTTTCAAGGACTTGCAGTCCTCGTGTCGGGTCTATTTCCGGTCCGGCTGTCTGCTTCCGAAATCTTCCCCCCACTTCTCCCCCTGATATTCACCAAGACGAATTAGGCGTATTGGGCGCTTCGTACCGGGTCGGCGGCACACGGACGAAAAATGGAAGTCGCTAAGACTTGATATCATGGCTTTTCTTCGACCGCAACAAGGGACGGTGCGACTTGGCGTTGAAACTCAAATACTTCTGCCACGACCGACTGAATATGATGGTTAGCGTGCCTTAATTTCGTGGAATTCGTCAAACAGTCTAAGGTAGTATTTGGTTAAGGGATAAAGCAAATCTCCACCCGCGCCGATTTCCGCACCGTGATAAAATATTTTCACCACCCTGTTCGACCCAAGAATAACATTGACCCAGCGCAACGAAACGACAAGGAGCAGCGATCATGAATCCTGTAGTCCACTTCGAAATGCCGTATGACGATCAATCCCGCTTAAGCAAATTCTATGAGGCAGCCTTCGGCTGGCAGACGCAGGCAATGGGCGCCGAGATGGGAAATTATGTGCTGGTCACCACCACGGAAACGGTGGAAGGGCGGCCGACGACTCCGGGTGAGATCAATGGCGGCTTCTTCCAGCGCAGTCCGGATCAGCCGGCACAGTATCCATCGGTCGTGATCGCGGTCGAGAATATTCAAACTTCGATCCAGCAGGTGACGGCAGCGGGCGGCGAAATATTGGGCGAGCCAATGATAATTCCGGGCGTCGGCCAATACGTTTCCTTCATGGATACCGAGGGCAATCGCGTGAGCATGCTGCAACCGCTGCTACGCGTTTAGGGGTTGCGTCGATCCCGCTTTAGAACAAGGCGGGAGTTTGCATAACGGTCGCGTGATCAACGCTTTGCCCTTGGGCGAACTCTGCATCTGCTTTCTGATTTTCGGCAACGTCTTCTTCACAGACGGCGAACCCGTCCCGTAACACATAACGGAGCATGGCTTGCGGGGTGCGCCCAGCGAGTTCGGCCAACCGCTCTAACCGTTTTTGATCGGCCTTGGAAAGTGCCGTGTGATGTGCATTCGATGCGGATATTGTTGCGTCCATGATACGGCCTTTCGTGCGAAACATGATTATCTTTAATGATAGCGCAACCCGCTTGGAAACGCGATTTCCGTTCTACGATTTAAAAACGACCCGCGCCAGCAGAGGCTCGGCGGACGAGCGGCAAATCGGTAGGCTCATCTTGTGAATTAGCGTTTCGCCGCAGTCAGATACACCGCGTTTCGTTCACGTTTTCCCACAGCAACCACGACGACGATGAGTTCGCGATTGCGAACTTCGTACACCAGTCGGTAGCCCACGCTACGCAGCTTGATCTTGTAGCGATCTTTGTGGCCACTGAGTTTGGCCGTAGGGATGCGCGGGTTGGCCATGCGTTCGGCCAACTTTGCTTTGAATTGTTCTCTCGTGCTGCTGTCGGATTTATTCCACTCTTTCAGCGCTTCTTCCAGAAAACCCAGTTCAAAGATCGTCAAGTTTCACCTTGATGACAGGTTGGCCTGCACGGGCGTCGGCAGTCGCATTGAGTTCCAGGTCTTCGAGCTTGTCCATCAGCGCTTCATATGCCTTGGCGGGCACGCAATAAAAAACGGGCGCATTTCGATTAAGGATTGCCACCGGAAACCCTTCGCCGGCGGCGACTGTGCCCATAGGATTTTTCTTGAGCTCGGAAACGCTTGCGGTCGTTTCTGCAAGGATCAGGTTTGCCATGATAGTTCAATAGATTTATTTAGAGTGCCAATATTAGCACTCTAAACAGGTCTTGGCAAACATTGCTCATTCAATTGCTTATGCCGGCGGATACGCGCCCGTTGCCGGATACCAATCACATCAACCAGCGTCTTTTCATCAACAAGTAGGAAAGATAAAACATCACCGATCCCAAAATAAATAAATAGACCCAATCAAAAGTCATGTCCGCCATCCTGCCGTCTTCCAACAGTATCGATTGCAGAGGTTTATACAATTGGTAAGATGGCAGCAATGGCGCAACGGCGGTCAACTTTTGTGAAACATCGGACATCGCAGAAGGAAGCAGGTGCGGCAAATAAAAGATAACGCCCAGCGTTCTGGCGCTGGCCTGATTGCGGCAGAGGAAACCCAAAAAAATCCCGTAGGCGCTGAAACAATAGCTGCCTGCGACGATAAAAGCGATATAGTCGAACAGATGAACCGGGCCGAATTTGCCCAACAAATGAAGAAACAAGACTGCAGTGATGATAAGAACCATTCCCAGGATCAATTTGGCAGCCAGCCATTGGACTTCGTGTATTGGCGTCTGCAAAAGAGCAAGGAGCAGTTTCTTTTCCTTTTCCTCGGCAACTTGGGCCGGAAGAATAATGAATCCGATCAGCAGGACCAGCATCAATATCCAGGTAGGCAAAGTCTCTCTTTGAATGCCGCCTTGGTGCAGTGATTGGATGCCGGCGATCCAATCCGGGCTATTTCCTTCTGCTGCCTTCTGCAAAGCAGAAAAATTCTGCACGATCGCAATGGTAGGGAGAGAATCTTTTTTTAAAACCAGCAGGGCCAGGCTGCCGGGAGCTTTTGCATTTGTTGTTAACATCCCGTCTATCTTGTGTTCTTTCAATAGACGAATGCCCTCTCCCTCATTTTGAACCCACGTTACTTCAACGATTTTATCCGCAGCCGTGACGCTTCGGATGATTTCCGGCGCATAAGAGTCGTGCTGCATCAGACCGATTTTCACTTTGTTTGCGCCTGAGTCGGCCCGGTCCACCAGATTCAACGAAACAAATACAAAAAGAGGGATAAAAAGAATAAGGAAAAATGTCTTATTTCTGAATGCGATCGCTATATCGTTGAAGGCAAGCACAAGAATATTCATCATGCGTATAATTTTTCATGAATTTCGGATTGAAAATATTCTTCTGTAGATCCGTCGAAAACCAGGCTGCCTTGGTGCAGAACCATGATTCGCGTCGCCAGACTTTTTATCTCTTCAGGCCGATGGGAAGTAAAAATAATCGTTTTCCCGGCGCCATGCATCGTGTTCATCAGCCGGTAAATTTCGCGTGTCATATCGAAGTCCAGGCCCGATGTAGGCTCGTCCAACAAAAGTACCGGAGGGTCCGCCAACAGCGCGCGCCCGATGTTCACCCTTTGTTTCAATCCTTTTGAGAGCGTCTGTACCTTGCTTTTTCGAAATGGCATCAGATTGAATTCATTCAATATCTCTTCCACCCGCAAAAAAGGTGTTTTGGTGAGAACGGCGAAAAGTCTGAGATTGTATTCAATCGAGAAAAAATCGAAAAGGTTGGGCACTTCTGGAATAAAACCCACTTTCTTGACAACCGCCGTTCTCTTCTTCAAATCGACCCCGTCAATCGTGACGGCACCGCCATCCGGAAGAATCCAGCTTGCCAGCATTTTCAAAAGCGTGGATTTGCCGGCGCCGTTGTGACCGACAATGGCGATCAGTTCGCCTTTGCTTACATCAAAGCTGGTCGGCGCAAGCCCCCTTTTTTCATCATAGAGCTTGGTAAGATTGCGAATCGCGAGCTGCATAAGTCATCGCTCTAACTTTAAATGAAAATTCAAGCGTAACACCAGACTTTGCGGTCTGACGCAAGAGTTGTTGTAGCTGACTCCGATATGTTGGCGGCGAATGCCGACAAACGGCACACTCCGTCACAATTCACAGATCCCTCGCGTGCTGGATAAACCAACTTCGCAGGACTCTGGCGCATGCTAGATTAACTTAACAATTACTATCACCAGAATGATGACTATCAAAAGACCGATCATGATAAACCCCTTAGTATTAATGACACCCGATGAAAGTCCATAGGATAAAATTTGATTCCCCACGGCATCAGGTATACAGTCTGCCCCTTTCGCCGCCTCTTCTCCGTTCGTTACCGAACAGAACGTCAAAATAGTTTTGGCAAGAGCAAACGATCATCCTGACTGTCTTGCAAGTCATTGAATGTAAACGGGTTGTGGAGCGGTAGGCCCGGGCTTGACCCTACTTTTTTTTCGGTGGCGAATGTGGCGTGTTGCCGCTTATGCCAGGAGAACTCGGCACGATCCTGACTTGAGCAGGCAATTTGCGTTTGCCTAACCAGACATGCAATAGAAATCCTAACCCTGAGACAATACCGACTGCCCAATGGGCCATGCTGATCCAAGGCCTGGATTGTTCGTCGCCTAAGTAGTACAGACAGTAACCGGTCAGTATCAACGCAACGACAAGCGCCAATATCAACACGCCGCTGCGATAATTTTTTCGCAAATGCCAGGCACGAACGATATGGCCGGGGAGCAAAGAGCCAATGGCGACTAAAAATCCCATGGCCGCTGCGCCATGCAAACGAAGCCACCACGGTTCGGATGGATGACGCGCCACGCCGAATTCATTTGTTCCGGCAAAGAAGTAATGAAAAATAAGCCAACCTATGCCGGAGAAGAAGAGTATGCCACCGGTCGCGTATATCCATCGCTCATGCCGGCGACTCAAGCGCATCGATGGGCGTTGCATATGGCGAGTCATGCTGCGATTCCTTCTTCAATGAGCATAGCCCCGCAGCTTCGCATGCCGCGTCCATCCAATACGATAGCCTGTGCGTTGAAGCGCGCGAGAATCTCCGGCACGTGTTCCGGCGCAAGGCGGACGACCTTGGTCAGCGCGTCGGCGGTCATGCAATTCGATGCGACGACGCTCACGCTTTCCCCCCAGGTGGCGCAGGCGTGACGCCGTGGCTCAACCAATGGGGCGATCCGATTGCCGCCGTTGTCAATTTCTGAA
>JBIODP010000083.1:0-9294 GCA_044445195.1 Burkholderiales bacterium
ATCCACATCCTTGCCGCCCGGCGCGGAAATGATGACCTTTTTGGCGCCGCCCTTGATATGGGCTGACGCCTTTTCTTTTGTGGTAAAGAAACCGGTGCACTCAAGCACGACATCCACGCCCAACTCACCCCATGGAATATCGGCTGGATTGCGCTGCGCGAACACCCTGATTTTATCGCCGTTGACGATCATGCTGTCGCCGTCGACGACTACGGTACCTGGAAACTTACCGTGCGCGGTGTCATAGCGCGTCAAGTGGGCATTGGACTTGGCATCGCCCAGATCGTTGATCGCAACGATCTGGATGTCGTTTTTCTTGCCGCCTTCATAGTGGGCGCGAAGGATATTACGGCCGATACGGCCGTAGCCATTAATTGCAACACGGACAGTCATGATTCTCTCCTAAGATCAAAAAATCAGCAGATTCAAAACACAGTTAAAATATTATTCCTTACTGGGCTGGAGAACAGCCGCAGACGAAAGTCGCCGTCAGGCAAGCCTCCGCCACTACCCGCTTGACCGCTGCTTCAACGTTCTCGGCGGTAAGCCCGAAGTGTTTGAACAGCACGCCCGCAGGCGCCGATTCGCCGAATGTATCGACCCCGACCACTGCGCCTTCCAGGCCGACATACTTGTACCAAAAATCGGTGACCCCGGCTTCCACCGCTACCCGCGGCAAGCCTTTCGGCAATACAGCAGCCTTATAGGCAGCATCCTGACGATCGAATACATCGGTCGACGGCATCGATACCACCCGTACCGGAATGCCTTGCGCGGCCAGGCTATCGGCAGCCTTGACAGCCAATTCAATCTCGGAGCCGGTTGCAATCAACACCGCTTGCGCTTCAATCGCGTCTTTCAATACATAGCCGCCGCGCCGGATGTCGGCAACTTGCCGATTGTTCCTTTCCTGGAACGGCAAATTTTGCCGGGAGAAAATCAGCGTGGTCGGACCATGACGCCGCCTGACCGCTTCTTCCCACGCAATAGCCGACTCAACCGTATCGCATGGACGCCAGTTATCCAGGTTCGGAATCAGGCGCAGGCTCGATACATGTTCGATCGACTGGTGGGTTGGCCCATCTTCGCCAAGACCGATCGAGTCATGCGTGAATACAAAAATGGTGCGCAGCTTCATCAGCGCCGCCATGCGCAAGGCATTGCGGCTATAGTCGGAAAAGGTCAGAAAGGTGGCGCCGAACGGAATGTAACCGCCGTGCAAAGCGACGCCGTTCATGATGGCGCTCATGCCGAATTCGCGCACGCCGTAATTGATGTGATTGCCCGGTTGCCCGGCGCGCAACGCTACGCATTCTTTCCAGTTGGTAAAATTGGAGCCGGTCAAATCGGCCGAACCGCCGAGAAACTCGGGCAACGCCTGCGCCAGCGCCTGGATCGCATTCTGGCTGGCCTTGCGGGTGGCAATGGTTTCTTTCTTTTCGATGCAGGAAGCCAGATAAGCATCGGCGACAGCGCTGAAATTGCCCGGCAATTCGCCCTGCGTGCGGCGCAACAGTTCGCTTGCCAACTGCGGATGGCTGGCGCTGTAAGCGGCCAAGGTTGCGTTCCAGTCGTCTTCCAGCAATTTACCCTGCGGCCTGGCATCCCATGCCGCATATACCTCGTCGGGGATGACGAAAGGCGGGTCGGTCCAGCCCAGCGCGGCACGCGCCGCAGCGATTTCCTTTTCGCCCAGCGCGCTGCCATGCACCTTGTCGGTGCCTTCCATATTGGGCGCGCCCTTGCCGATAACGGTCTTGCAGCAGATCAGCGTCGGGCGCTTGGCTTGCCGCGCTTCAATGATGGCCTTGTCGACAGCGTCGACATTGTGGCCGTCGACATTGCGAATGACATTCCAACCGTATGCTTCAAAACGCTTCGGCGTGTCGTCGCGGAACCAGCCCTCTACACGGCCATCGATCGAGATGCCATTGTCGTCATACAACACAATCAGTTTCGACAATTCCAGCGTTCCCGCCAGCGAGCAGGCTTCGTGCGAAATACCTTCCATCAGGCAACCGTCGCCGACAAACGCATAGGTGTAATGGTCGACGACATCGAAGCCGGGCCGATTGAATTCGGCTGCAAGCAAGGTTTCCGCCAAGGCCATGCCGACCGCGTTGGCCAGCCCCTGGCCGAGCGGACCGGTGGTGGTTTCAACGCCCGGGGTGACGCCAACTTCAGGATGGCCTGGCGTTTTTGAGTGCAATTGACGAAAGTTCTTGATATCGTCCATCGACAGGTCATACCCTGTCAGGTGCAGCAACGCGTAATGCAGCATGGACCCGTGTCCATTGGACAACAGGAAGCGGTCGCGGTTTATCCATGTGGGGTTGGCCGGATTATGGCGATAATGCCTGATCCACAGCGCCACGGCGATTTCGGCCATGCCCATCGGCATGCCGGGGTGGCCGGAATTCGCTTTTTGTACAGCATCCATTGCCAGTGCACGGATTGCATTGGCCATTTTGTTGGTTGAGAGCTTCGAAATCATGATGATCTGGGTCAGTGGCGCCGCTTCAGTGGCGTCACCTCGGTGACGCCGCCATGGTGGCGAATATGTGGACGGGCTACTGCAAAGCCTGTTATTTTACCAGAGTGACAGTCTCTTGAGCCTGTGGAAGGCTTGTAATCGGCAAGGCCACGCTGCTCAACAGACAAAACTTATATTTTTGCTATTATTTATTTTATCGGATTAGTTATGCCACGCTTTTACTGTGCGCAAGCACTCTCTGTCGGCGCCGTTATCGTGTTGCCCGACCATGTCGCGCATCATGTGCACGTGCTGCGCCTTGCGCCTGGTGATTACATCACGCTGTTCAATGGGGAAGGCGGTGAATTCACCGCGACCTTGAGCGCCATTGAAAAAAAACGCGTCACCGCGGAGATCAAGGCCTTCTCGGCGCGCGAAGCGGAGCTCTGTTACGCGGTCACGCTGGCGCAGGCCATGCCGGAAGCGTCCAAAATGGATGAGATCATCCAGAAGGCGGTGGAACTCGGCGCCACCGCCATCCAACCGCTGGCGGCCCAGCGCTGCGTAGTGCGTCTGACAAATGAACGCGCAGCCAAAAAACTGGCGCATTGGCAAGGCATAATTATTGCTGCCGCAGAACAGAGCGGGCGCAATCGGTTGCCGAATTTGGCGGAGCCTGCCGACTTCGGCAACTGGATTATCCAGAACGATATGCACCGGCGCATCATGCTGTCGCCGCATGCCGGGCAATCGCTGTCGGATTGGGCGCGCCATCACCCGCCGCAGGCGCTCACCCTGCTGATCGGTCCGGAAGGCGGCTTCACCGAAAAAGAAGAAGCCACGGCCCAATCGCAAGGGGTATTGACGCTCTCGCTCGGCACGCGCATCCTGCGCACTGAAACCGCCGGCATGGCGGCGTTGTCTGCGATTAATGCGATGTGGGGCGAGATGTAGACTCGCTGAAGTGAATAGTTAAACGGATTTGCGGAGGATGCACCATGTCAGGTTATTGCCACTCGATCGGCGCGCTGGTCTACCGCTTCGACAGCCTGAGGGAAGTCATGGCGAAAGCCGGCCCGGCCCGCTCTGGCGACTTTCTGGCCGGGGTTGCCGCGGGCGACGCTGCCGAGCGCGTGGCCGCGCAAATGTGCCTGGCCGATATTCCGCTGAAACGCTTTCTTGACGAGGCGCTGATTCCGTATGAAAGCGATGAAGTTAGCCGCTTGATTATCGACAGTCACGATGCTGCGGCATTTGCGGCGGTCAGCCATCTGACCGTGGGCGGCTTGCGAGACTGGCTGCTAGGCAGTGGCGCCGACGAAGCCGCCTTGCACGCGTTGGCGCCCGGCCTGACGCCGGAAATGGCCGCCGCCGTGTCGAAAATCATGCGCGTGCAGGATTTGATCCTGGTCGCGCAAAAAATTCGGGTCGTCACGCGTTTTCGCAATAGCATCGGCCTGCGGGGGCGGCTTTCAACCCGCTTGCAGCCTAACCATCCGACCGACGACCCGGCTGGCATTGCGGCCAGCATTCTGGATGGCCTGTGCTGCGGCAGCGGCGACGCGATGATCGGCGTCAACCCTGCCACCGACAGCAGTGCCTCGATCGGCACGCTGCTGCAAATGCTCGATGCGATCATCTTGCGTTATGAAATTCCGACCCAGTCCTGCGTATTGACGCACATCACCACCTCGGTCGAATTGATCGGCCGCGGCGCTCCGCTGGACCTGGTGTTTCAATCGATTGCCGGCACCGAATCGGCAAACGCCAGTTTCGGCATTAACCTGAATCTGCTGCAGGAAGGCTACGAAGCCGGCCTGAGCCTGAAGCGCGGCACGCTTGGGAATAACCTGATGTACTTCGAAACCGGCCAGGGCAGCGCCTTGTCGGCCAATGCCAACCACGGTCTCGACCAGCAAACCTGCGAAGCCCGCGCCTACGCGGTGGCCCGGCATTTCAAACCGTTTCTGGTGAATACCGTGGTCGGCTTCATCGGTCCCGAGTATCTTTACAACGGTAAACAAATTATCCGCGCAGGCCTGGAAGACCACTTCTGCGGCAAGTTGCTGGGATTGCCGATGGGTTGCGACATTTGCTACACCAACCACGCCGAAGCCGATCAGGACGACATGGACAATTTGCTTACGCTGCTCGGTGTGGCGGGCGTCAACTTCATCATGGGCGTTCCCGGGGCCGACGACATCATGCTCAACTACCAGTCCACCTCTTTCCATGACGCGCTCTATGCCCGCCAAGCCTTGGGGCTGAGGCCGGCTCCCGAGTTTGAAACGTGGCTGCAGCAGATGGGTATTTTCACCCGGGATAACGATCTGCCGCGCTTGCGTGAACAAATGCCGCCGGCGTTTCGCCTGGCAGCGGCCGGATTGACCTGAGTTCGCTTGAGTTGCCATGGGGAGCGCGCGGATGAACGACGAACAGCATGAGCATGAGGGTGGCGATCAGGCGCTGTGGCTGCAGTTGCGCCGCCTGACCCCGGCACGCATCGGCTTGGGCCATGCCGGAAACAGCCTTCCCACCGCGGCCCACCTGGATTTTCAATTCGCCCACGCGCGCGCCCGCGATGCGGTCCATCTGGCTTTCGATCATGCCGGGTTGACTCGGCAACTGGCCTCCCGCGAACGTGCCAGCCTGCTCCTGCACAGCGCAGCCGGCGACCGCGATTGCTACCTGCAGCGCCCGGACCTGGGACGCAGGCTGGCGCCGGCCTCGATAGAAATTCTGCGCCGGCACCGTGCCGCACACCCGGCACCGGTAGACCTGGCCGTTGTCGTGGCCGACGGGCTCTCGGCGCTGGCGGTGCAGCGCCATGCGTTGCCCTTGCTGGAACAAATCGAACCGCTGGCGTTAGCGGAAGGCTGGTCGCTCTCCCCTGTGCTTCTGGCAGAACAAGGCAGAGTCGCGCTGAGCGATGAAATCGGCCACCTGCTCAATGCGAAAATGCTGGTCATGCTGATTGGGGAACGCCCGGGCCTGAGCTCGCCGGACAGCCTCGGCCTGTACTTCACCTACGGCCCCCGGCCCGGCCTGACCGACGCCAACCGCAACTGTATTTCCAACGTGCGTCCGGAGGGCTTGCGCTACGAACTAGCCGCGCATCGCTTGCACTACCTGATGCGTGAAGCTTGCCGCCGCCAAATTTCCGGAGTCGGCCTGAAAGACGAATCCGAAGTCAATTCGCTTTCCGCCTGAGAGTTTTGGAATAGGCGTTGGAATAGGCGTTGGAATAAGCGGGAATAAGCTGGAATAAGCGCCCGAAATACCCCTCTGATTTCCTGATTGCAGCAAAGCGAAATACGACAAGATTAGTCCTATTTTGCATAATTGATATTAATAAGCGATATTTTAAAAATCCTCATCCGTCATCCGAATTGCGAGGCTGCCGTGTCTGATAAATATGCACGGGAACAAACCATAGAACCAGACGAAATGAACCGGTTGGTCTCCCTGTTCAATAACGGGCTCTATGCGGAGTTGGAAAATCAGGCGCGCGACCTTGCCAAGCAATACCCGCATGCGGGCTTTGTCTGGAAAGTATTAGGCGTAGCTCTGAAGAGCCAAGGCAAAGAAGCGCTGGTCGCTTTAAAAAAGGCAGCGAAACTCTTGCCCAACGACGCGGAATCGCATAGCAACCTGGCTCTTGCCCTGCAAGACCTGGGGCAGCTCGATGCTGCAGTGGCGAGTTGCAAGCGGGCGCTGCTGATCAAGCCGGATTTTGCCGAAGCGCATATCAACCTGAGCAATGCCTGGCGCGAACTTCGGCAACTGGATGCTGCAGCGCAGAGTTGCCGGCGTGCGCTGGAAATCAATCCGAACCTGGCGCAAGCCCATCATAGCTTGGCTGTGGTGCTGCGCAATCAGGGATACCCAGCCGAAGCCGAAGCCAGTTGCCGGCGCGCACTGGAAATCAATCCGAACTTGCCCGGAGCACTCGCCTTCATGGCTGAATTGCTGGCCGATAAAGGTCAATTTACCGACGCGCAAGCCTTGTTTCAGCGCGCCATCGCGATCAAGCCGGAGTTGCCGGAAGCCTGGGCCGGCCTGGCAGGCATACGCAAGATGACCCTGGACGACATCGATTGGCTAACGGCGGCGCAAGCGATCGCCGAGCGCGCGTTGCCGCCGCGATCCGAAGCGCGCCTGCGTTATGCGATCGGAAAATATTACGACGATGTGAATGAATTTGAGCAGGCATTTGAAAACTACCGGCGCGCCAATGAACTGGGCAAGCTGTATAGTGCGGAATATGACAGGCGACGGCAAACGCTGGCGGTCGATGTGATTTCCCGCATTTACGGTCGCGACTGGATTAACCGCGAACAGGCCAACGCCAACCCATCGGCGCGCCCGGTCTTTATAGTGGGAATGCCGCGTTCCGGTACCTCGCTGGCAGAGCAAATCCTGGCCTCGCACCCGGCGGTATTCGGCGCAGGGGAACTCGGATTCTGGAAAAATGCATCGGCAATCCATGCGCCATCGGTACTCAACAACCAGCTTTACCAAGGGGAACTGAGCCGGCTCGCCAGCGATTACCTGAAATTGCTGCGAGGCCTTTCCGCCGATACCATGCGGGTGGTGGACAAGATGCCCGACAATTTTCTGCATTTGGGTTTGATACACGCGGCGTTTCCAAATGCCCGCATCATTCACATACGGCGCAACCCGATCGACACTTGCCTGTCGATCTACTTCCAGCATTTCAACACCTCGCACGCCTACGCCAACAGC
Organism: Burkholderiales bacterium; assembly: GCA_044445195.1. Taxonomy (GTDB): domain Bacteria; phylum Pseudomonadota; class Gammaproteobacteria; order Burkholderiales; family Burkholderiaceae_D; genus PKWO01. The sequence continues at coordinate 7,220 of JBIODP010000083.1, forward strand.
CTGGACGATCTGGCACACTATTACACCGAATATTGCCGTGTGATGGAACACTGGCGAACAACGCTTCCCGAACAGGCTATCTTGCATGTGCCGTATGAAGGATTGGTTGACGACCAGGAAGGCTGGAGCCGCAAAATGCTGGACTTCATTGGCCTGCCGTGGGACGCGCGCTGCATCGATTTTCACCAGTGCGCGCGCACGGTCAGCACCGCAAGCACCTGGCAAGTGCGGCAAAAGATGAACAAGGCATCCGTCCTGCGCTGGCATAACTATGAAAAATTCGTCGGCCCGCTACAAGAACTGATGCAATTTGGCGGCCTGGCCGGTAAAAATTCTGAGTCGCGCAGAACAATCGCCGATATCCAACCGGCAGAACGCGAAAGCGCCTCTGTTCGAACCGATAGGATTTCGCGCCGCCGCCGGGCGGCGGAAGGCGCGTCACTTTTCCGCCCTGCTCCTTAGGCTAGCGCCGCCATTTCAATCCGCTAAATATAAATGAGCGCAAGGCTTTAAATTTGAGCCCCTGGCACTCATTTAACTACATTCGCGGCCATATTGGGGAAACGACCATTTGGCTCTTCACCCCAACAAAATATCCGACGACTATGCCCGACCCGCATTGGCTGCGCAATCTTTTCCGCCTCGACAAACCGCATATTCCGGACGAATTATGGCAATCCTGCACCGCCCGCCTGACCTTCATACGCAATCTGGCTGCGGACGACCTGAAGCGTTTGAAGGGACTGTCTGAAGAACTGCTCGGAACCAAAACCATCACCGGGGCCGGCGGATTCGAAATCACCGATGAAATTGCCGTCCTGATCGTGGCCCAGGCCGCGTTGCTGGTGTTGAACCTGACGCTTGACCTGTACGGCGACATGCCCGGCATCGTCGTTTACCCATCGGCTTTTATCGTGCCGCAAAAACGGACCGACGCCGCCGGCGTCGTCCATGAATGGCGCGAAGCGCTTTCCGGCCAAGCCATAGATTCCGGTGGCGGCGTCATGCTGTCATGGGAAGATGTGATCAGCCATGCCGATTCCTGGGCCAGGCGCAACGTCGTGATTCATGAATTTGCCCACAAGATCGACATGGAACGCGGCATGGCAAACGGCTGCCCGCCCTTCCTCGCGCATTATCATCAAGGAATGAAAGTGTCAATTTGGCAACAGATGTTCGCGGCCGCTTATGCCAATTTCAGGCGCCGCGTTCACGCGATGGACCAAACGCTGCCGATGGACTCCTACGCGGCAAAAAGCCCGGCTGAATTCTTTGCGGTTGCGTCCGAAGTATTTTTCGTCGCCCCGGGTGAATTAGCGCTTGCCTACCCTGAGGTATATCGCTTACTGGCGCGTTATTATCGGCAGGAACCGATGTCGAATCCGGCAAATCGGCAACAATAGGTCGGAACCGCCCAAATGCATCTATAATCGAAGGTTTTGCAACAGTTTCCAAACAAAACCGTATGAAGGTATTTCGCGGATTACCCAATGCCGAATCGCGCGCGCCATGTGCGTTAACGATAGGCAATTTCGACGGCGTGCATCGCGGGCATAAGGCGCTGCTGGCGCAGGTGCGCAAAGCGGCGTCCGAATTGGGGCTGGATGCCGCTGTCATGACTTTCGAGCCGCACCCGCGTGAATTTTTTGCGCAATGCGCGGGTGACTTGTCGAAAGCGCCTACGCGCCTCGCCAACTTGCGCGACAAACTGCAGTCGCTAGCGGATTACGGCGTCGATCGGGTCATCGTCGAGCACTTCAATGCGCATTTTTCTGCGCAATCGGCGCAGGATTTCATTGAGAAAGTATTGGTCCAGGGCTTGCACGTCAAATGGTTGATGGTGGGCGAGGATTTTCGCTATGGCGCCAAGCGCACAGGCGACATTGCCATGCTGGTCGAAGCCGGCCAACGCTACGGTTTTCAGGTGCAGGTATTGCCGACTGTGATGGATGCGGGCACCCAGATTTCTTCCTCTGCAGTGAGGGCAGCCTTGGCACAAGGGGATTTTGCCTACGCTGAACGGCTGCTGGGTCACCCCTATACCATTTCCGGGCATGTGGTTCAGGGAAATAAAT
>JBIODP010000084.1:0-9293 GCA_044445195.1 Burkholderiales bacterium
CGGTGCATTCATCTACGGTATCGTCGACCTCGCGGCAAAATGCATATAGTGCCGTGATGGCGCGGCGCTTTTCAGGCGGCAAGAACAGGAAGCTATAGTAAAAACTGGAGCCGCTCTGTGCGGCTTTTTGCTGGCAATATTCGTCGGGAGACATAATGAAAGAGGGTGGAAGGATAGTTTGGTTGGAGTGGAAGTCGCTATGCTAACCGACTAATATCGCGGCGACAAACTGATATGGAAAATTTGCGCACGGTAACATCTATTTCGAAAGAGCGATGGTGGCTTAAAGCCGACTTTAAGCCAGCTTCATCCAGATTGCACGCCACGCCATGCGCAGCCAATCGCTTTTTCCTAAAGTCGGGCGGCGTGTGAACACATCGTAACCGACGTATTCAATCTTTTCCAGAATGCGCAGTCCTCCTTGCACCACGAGCCGCAATTCCCATCCTGCTCGGCCCGACAGACGCAAGGCCAGTGGCGCGCCGCCCTGCAGCATTGCGCGCGCGCGCGCGACTTCAAAGCGCATCAGGCTTCTAAATGCGTCGTCAATCTTGCCGGTCGCCAGTTGCAGTTCGCTTACCCGATGGCGTTCCATGTCGTCAAGCGGCAGATAAATGCGTGCCTTTTGCCAGTCGATGGCGACATCTTGCCAGAAATTGATAAGTTGCAATGCCGAACAGATGGCGTCGGAATCGCGCAGGTTGGCCGGCGTCGCCGCGTGGTAGAGATGCAGCATCAGTGTGCCGACCGGGTTAGCCGAGCGGCGGCAATAATCGAGCAAAGCGTCAAATGTACGATAACGCTTGGTAAATACATCCTGTTTGAAGGCGGAAATCAGGTCGCGAAATGGTTCAAGAGGCAGCGCGTAGTCGCGGATCACGGCGCCTAGCGCGGCAAACAGCGGTGATTCAGCCGGTTGACCGTCCTGAATTCTCTGCAAGGCGGCTTCAAACCCGGTCAGCGCCGCCAGACGCTGTTCCGGCGTGGCGTCGCCTTCATCCGCGAGATCGTCTGCACATCGCGCAAAATGATAAATAGCTTCTACTGCCGGACGCAGTTGCGCCGGCAGCAAAATGGAAGCGACAGGAAAATTTTCATAATGGTCGATGGGCATTAAATTAATGATCACATAAAAAACGCGACATAGGGTACAAAAATCCAGTAAAATACTCGGTTGAAGTTGAAGAGCTGGCAACAACGGCATCGCAGGGCGACCATATCTTACTTCAAGGTCGCCCTTTGTATTTGTTTCAGCGGTTTCAGCACAAATTCCCGCGAGGATGGCGAAATTGGTAGACGCACCAGGTTTAGGTCCTGACGCCAGTAATGGCGTGGGGGTTCGAGTCCCCCTCCTCGCACCACAGAAATATCTATTTTTGGACGATTCACATGGCAACTGCAGTCGAAACTTTGGAAAAACTAGAGCGCCGCATCACGATCACTCTGATCGCAGCAGAGGTTCAGGCAGAAGTGGAAAAACGTCTGAAGACGCGTGCGCGCACCGTCAAGGCGCCGGGCTTTCGCCCCGGTAAGGTGCCGATGAAGATGGTTGCCGCACAATACGGCTATCAAGTCGAAGTTGAAGTGCTGAACGACAAGGTTGGCCGCGCGTTCAACGATGCCGCAAACGCAAACAGCCTGCGCGTTGCCGGTTATCCGAAAATTGAGCCGAAGTCCGATGCGCAAGGCAACGAGGGGGTGTTGGTGTTCGACGCTACGTTCGAAGTGTATCCGGAAGTCAACGTCGGCGATCTGTCTGCGGTAGAAGTTGAAAAGATCATCGCTTTGGTATCGGATGTCGAAATCGACAAAACCATTGAGATCCTGCGCAAGCAACGTGCGCATTATCACGTCAAGGGCGAGCACGGTGAGCACGGCGACGGCGGCGCCGACCAGACTGCGCAAAATGGCGATCGCGTAACGGTTGATTTCAGCGGCAAGATCGACGGTATCGAGTTTGCCGGCGGACAAGCAAAAGATTTTGTGTTTGTGTTGGGCGAAGGACGCATGCTGCCGGAGTTCGAGGCGGCAACGATTGGCCTGAAAGTCGGCGAGCAAAAGGTATTTGCGCTGGCATTCCCGGCGGATTACCACGATAAGAGCGTAGCCGGCAGAACTTCTGAATTCACGCTTGCGTTGAAGAAGCTCGAGTGGGCGCATATACCGGAAGTAGATGCCGAATTTATGCGCTCGCTCGGCATTGCAGACGGCAATCGGGAAACAATGCGGGCAGATATCAAGGTCAATCTGGAACGCGAAATCGGTACACGCGCCAAGGCGAAAACCAAAGAGAGCGCAATGGATGCGTTGCTCAAGGTAACCGGGCTGGATGTGCCGAAAACGCTGCTGGACCAGGAGATTCAGCGTTTAATGGACGCGACGCGTCAAGACATGGCGCAACGCGGCATGGATGTGAGTCAAATGCCGTTCCGGCCGGAATTATTTACCACCCAAGCTGAACGTCGTGTGCGTTTGGGGTTGATCCTGGCTGAAGTAGTCAAGGCCAATCAGTTGCAGGCGACTCCCGAACAAGTCAAAGCGCAGATCGATGAAATTGCGCAAAGCTACGAAGATCCGCAAGAAGTTTTGACATATTATTATAGTGACCGTAACCGCTTGGCTGAAGTGGAAGCTCTTGTATTGGAAGAAAACGTCGTCAACTACGTATTGAATCGAGCGATGGTGGTCAGCAAGTCGGTTGCGTTCGAAGAGTTGATGGGCGCTACTACGCAAGGTCAAGTTTAAGCCCCAATTTGGGTGGACTTTTTTCTAAGGACGGCACATGACAGGCATAATTCGAAATTCGGCACTGGATACGCAAATGCTCGGCATGGTGCCGATGGTGATTGAGCAAAGCGGTCGCGGCGAGCGCGCGTATGACATTTATTCTCGTTTACTGAAAGAACGGGTTATTTTTTTGGTTGGACCGGTAAATGACAGCGTTGCCAATGTAATTGTTGCGCAATTGCTATTTCTGGAAAGCGAAAATCCAGATAAGGACATTTCCCTGTATATCAATTCACCCGGCGGATCGGTGTCGGCCGGCATGGCGATTTACGATACGATGCAGTTTATCAAACCGGAAGTATCGACTCTTTGCACCGGACTGGCTGCTTCGATGGGGGCTTTTCTGCTGGCCTCGGGGGCGAAGGGAAAACGCTATTCGTTGCCGAATTCGCGTATTATGATTCATCAACCGTCCGGCGGCGCACAAGGGCAGGCTACCGATATCGAGATTCAGGCACGCGAAATCCTGTATTTGCGCGAACGTCTGAATGGCATCCTGGCGGAAAAAACAGGCAAGACAACCGAAGAAATCGCCAGGGACACAGAGCGCGATAATTTCATGTCTGCCGATGAAGCTGCCGAGTATGGCTTGATTGATAAGGTGTTGACAACCCGCGCATAATAGCTAATTGAGTTAGTTGGTTATCACGGGTTTCGCACTATTTTTTTTGACATCGGCGTGACGAATTTCAAATTCACAGGTAAGATCGAACTAATTTCCAACCATAATTTGCCCCATGTCCGATAAAAAGTCCTCTAGCGGCGAAAAATTGCTTTATTGCTCATTCTGCGGCAAAAGCCAACACGAGGTGAAAAAACTCATCGCGGGTCCTTCTGTATTTATCTGCGATGAATGTATCGATCTGTGCAACGATATCATCCGTGATGAAGCATCCAGTATGGAGTCAGCTGTCGGCCCTAAATCCGACCTGCCGACACCGCATGAAATCTTCGAATTGCTGGGACAGTATGTGATTGGCCAGGAAACTGCCAAGCGCATCTTGTCGGTGGCGGTATACAATCACTATAAGCGGCTCAAGCACTTGAGCAAGAAAGACGATGTCGAGCTGGCAAAAAGCAATATTCTGCTGGTTGGCCCGACAGGTTCCGGCAAAACTCTGCTGGCACAGACACTGGCGCGCATGTTGAATGTGCCGTTCGTGATCGCCGATGCGACAACGCTGACCGAAGCCGGCTATGTCGGCGAAGATGTTGAAAACATCATCCAGAAGCTTTTGCAGAATTGCAATTATGAAGTCGAAAAGGCCCAAAAGGGTATCGTTTATATCGACGAAATCGACAAAATTTCACGCAAGTCCGATAATCCTTCGATTACACGCGACGTGTCGGGCGAGGGTGTACAGCAAGCTTTGCTGAAACTGATCGAAGGCACCATGGCCTCAGTCCCGCCGCAGGGCGGCCGCAAGCATCCGAATCAGGATTTTGTGCAGATCGATACCACCAATATCATGTTCATCTGCGGCGGTGCGTTCGACGGTTTGACAAAAATTATCTCCAACCGCTCCGAGAAAAGCGGCATCGGTTTTTCTGCCAGCGTAAAGAGCAGCAAAGAGCGCACTGCCAGCGAAGTGTTGCTCGATGCCGAACCAGAAGATCTGATCAAGTTCGGCCTGATTCCTGAGTTGGTCGGCCGTCTTCCGGTCGTCGCCACCTTGAGCGAGTTGAACGAGGAAGCATTGATCCAGATTTTGCTCGAACCGAAAAATGCATTGATCAAGCAATATTCGAAATTGCTGCAGATGGAAGGCGCCGAACTGGAAGTGCGCCCAGCTGCACTGCATGCGATTGCGAAGAAAGCGCTGGCTCGCAAAACCGGAGCACGCGGCTTGCGCTCGATTCTGGAACATGCATTGCTGGATGTAATGTATGAACTGCCTAATCAACACAATGTTGCCAAGGTCGTTATTGATGAGAATACGATCATGAATGGCGGCAAGCCCTTGTTGATTTACCATGATCAACCCAAAGTTTCGGGTGCAAAACAATAAAATGCAAGGTGGAGCGCATAAAAATGCGTTCCCAGTTCGCGTTTTATGAAAAAGCAGTACAATTTAAACCAACAAGAATCACTCAGATTCCATTATAAAGTCCCCCCGAGGGCGACTTCGTGTGTGGTTTATATTGGATTTCGGTTATCCGAGTGAGTTTTGTTGCTGTCCGGGCTTGTGTTTTTGCTCTTCGTGCCAACATCATTAACAGGTTACTCGATAAGGCTCGCCATGACGACGTCAACATTTACTGAACACACCCAACTGCCACTTTTGCCATTGAGGGACGTGGTCGTTTTCCCGCATATGGTCATACCGCTTTTTGTCGGTCGCCCCAAATCCATCAAGGCGCTGGAAGCGGCGATGGAGCATGGCAAGAGCATTATGCTGGCAGCCCAAAAAGCCGCTGCCAAGGATGAGCCCTCCGCCGATGATATTTACGAGATCGGCTGCGTGGCGAATATTTTGCAAATGCTGAAACTTCCCGATGGCACCGTCAAGGTGCTGGTGGAGGGCGCTCAGCGCGCACGCATTCACCATATCACTGAGCTCGACACGCATTTCGTCGCCGACCTCACACCGGTTGAATCTGAAGCCGGCGACGAGTCTGAAGTGGAGGCGATGCGTCGCGCGATCGTTCAGCAATTCGACCAGTACGTAAAACTGAACAAGAAAATCCCTCCCGAAATTCTGACTTCGTTGGCAGGCATCGATGATGCCGGCCGTCTGGCCGATACGATAGCCGCGCATTTGCCGCTGAAACTGGAGCAGAAGCAGGTCATACTGGAAATATTCAATGTCGCCAAGCGGCATGAGCATTTGCTCGGCCAGCTCGAAGGCGAGCTTGATATTTTGCAGGTCGAGAAGCGTATCCGCGGGCGCGTCAAGCGCCAGATGGAAAAATCGCAGCGTGAATATTATTTGAACGAGCAAGTCAAAGCGATTCAAAAAGAGCTGGGCGAAGGTGAAGAGGGCGCCGATATCGAGGAACTCGAGAAAAAAATCATCGCCGCCAAAATGCCGAAAGAAGCCCGCGACAAGGCGCAGAACGAATGGAAAAAACTGAAGCTGATGTCGCCGATGTCGGCTGAAGCAACGGTGGTGCGCAATTACATCGACACGTTGATCGGTTTGCCCTGGAGAAAAAAATCCAAGGTCAATAATGACCTTGCCAATGCTGAAAAAGTGCTGGAAGACGACCACTACGGCCTTGAGAAGGTCAAGGAACGCATACTGGAATATCTTGCCGTGCAACAGCGGGTCGAAAAATTAAAGGCGCCCATCCTGTGTTTCGTCGGTCCTCCCGGAGTTGGAAAGACTTCGCTCGGGCAATCGATTGCCCGGGCCACCAACCGCAAGTTTGTGCGGATGGCATTGGGCGGCGTGCGTGACGAAGCGGAAATTCGCGGTCACCGGCGGACCTATATCGGCTCCATGCCCGGCAAGATATTGCAAAGCCTGGCAAAGGCCGGCGTGCGCAATCCCTTGTTCCTGCTCGATGAAATCGACAAGCTGGGAATGGATTTCCGTGGCGATCCGTCGTCTGCTCTGCTGGAAGTGCTGGACCCCGAGCAGAACCATACCTTCTCCGATCATTATATCGAGGTCGATTTCGATTTGTCGGATGTGATGTTCGTGGCCACTTCCAATTCGTACAATATTCCGCCGGCCTTGCTGGACCGGATGGAAGTGATACGTCTGGCGGGGTATACCGAGGACGAAAAAACCAATATTGCGCAACGCTATTTGCTGCCTAAGCAAATCAGGAACAACGGCTTGAAGGAAGAGGAGATCAGCATCTCCGAATCGTCGATACGCGACATCATCCGGTATTACACGCGCGAAGCGGGCGTTCGTTCGCTGGAGCGTGAAATATCCAAGATCTGCCGCAAGGTAGTGAAGATGCTGCTGCTCAAGAAACAGGACAAGAAGGTTATCGTCAATTCCAAGAATATCGATAAATTTCTCGGTGTGCGGCGTTATGATTTCGGCATGGCAGAGAAGGAAAACCAGATTGGACAAGTGGTCGGTTTGGCCTGGACCGAAGTGGGTGGCGATTTACTGACCATCGAAGCGATGACCATGCCCGGCAAAGGCGGCATTATTCGTACCGGCACGTTGGGCGATGTGATGAAGGAATCGATCGAAGCGGCGCGTACCGTGGTGCGCAGCCGTGCCAAACGGCTGGGGATCAAAGCGGATATTTTCGAGAAAAGCGATATCCATATTCACGTGCCGGAAGGCGCTACGCCTAAAGACGGTCCGTCAGCCGGGGTGGCGATGACTACGGCGCTGGTCTCGGTATTCACCGGAATTCCGGTTCGCGCCGATGTGGCGATGACTGGTGAAATCACGTTGCGCGGTGAAGTATTGCCTATCGGCGGACTGAAAGAGAAATTGCTGGCAGCCCATCGCGGCGGTATCAAGACGGTATTGATTCCAGAACAAAATGCCAAGGATTTGGCTGAAATTCCGGACAATGTGAAGAACAAACTGGAGATTGTGCCAGTGCGCTGGATAGACAAAGTGCTGGAAATAGCATTGGAACGCGCGCCGGTTCCCTTAACGGACGAAGAGGCGGCAGTGGCAGTGGCGGCAGTCGAAGCTGCCGCCACCGCCGATAAAAGCAGCCATGTCGTAAAGCACTAATGGGCGTTTGCGGCTGCCTGGGGGGTAGCCGCAAACCGCCCAACTGCACTAGGCATTACGGCGCGTTAAATCCATAGGCACGATATGCAAAGAGCGTTCCTTGCCGGCAGGCTTGGTCCGTTTTTCCGTTTCGGCGCCAACGGGTTTGGTAACGTTGGCAGTTGACTGGGAGCGTGATGTTCGACCGCCGGTCATGAGCTTGAATCCACCTACCAGTTGCGATAAGTGATTTGCCTGTTCTTTCATGGCAGCAGTGGCGGCTGCAGCCTGTTCAACAAGGGCTGCATTCTGCCGGGTTATCGCCTCTATTTGCATGATGGCCTCATTGATCTGTTCTATCCCGGCGCTCTGTTCGCGGCTGGAAATAGAGATTTCACCCATGATCGGCGTTGCCCGATTGACCGAATCGACAATTTCATGCATGGTCTTGCCAGCGTCGCTTACCAGCTTTCCGCCGATTTCGACCTCGTCGACTGAATTTCCAATGAGTGTCTTGATTTCTTTGGCTGCGCCCGCGCTACGCTGCGCCAGGCTGCGCACTTCCGAAGCCACCACGGCAAAGCCGCGGCCCTGTTCTCCGGCGCGCGCCGCTTCGACTGCCGCATTCAGGGCCAGGATATTGGTCTGAAACGCAATGCTATCGATTACGCCGATGATATCGCCTATCTTGCCTGAACTGTCTTTAATCGATCCCATCGTTCTGACCACATGATTGACCGCTTCGCCTCCTTTGACGGCGATGGTGGATGTCGACTGCACCAAACCGCTCGCCTCATGCGCATTGTCGGCATTTTGTTTGCAGGTAGAGGTCAATTCTTCCATGGCTGCAGCAGTTTCTTCCAGGTTGGCTGCCTGTGTTTCGGTACGCTTTGACAGATCGAGAACGCCATCGGCAATTTCGCCGGCGCCTGAATTGACTATATCGGTAGACTGGGTGATTTGCCCAATCAAAAGCTTTATGTTGATCTGCAATATCTTCAGCGCATGCATAACCTTGGATATTTCATCATGCCCTGTTGCCGTAATCTTCCCCGTCAAATCGCCCGAGCTCATCTGTTCGATGTCTCCCAGAGCGCTTTTGAGCGGCGCGATAATGCTTTTATAAATCATGAATCCTGAAACAGCAGCAAGGGTCGCACTCAGCATCGCTGCGGCAAACGCCCCCCAAGCCAGATTCGAGTGGGCGCCATCTTGCAATGCCCAGGCAAACATGACATTGATCGCCGAGAAAACAAAAATCGCACCGAACGCCGTTGACAGTCTGGCGGCGATCGAAAGTTTTTTGAATATGCGTAAAAAGCCAAGCGGAGACCGTGCTAATGCAGCGCCTTCGCACACGTACAGTTGTTTGTTTCCGGACTTGATTGCGCGATAGGCTTCGTCTGAGGCCTTGACGGCATCTCGCGATGGTTTGCCTCTGACCGACGTGTAGCCTACCACCTGACGGTTCTCGATCAAGGGCGCAACATTGGCCTCGACCCAGTAGTGATCTCCGTTCTTGCAACGGTTTTTTACTACACCGGTCCAGGCCTTGCCCAGTTTGAGCGTGCGCCAGAGGTCGTCGAAGGCTTCCTCCGGCATGTCGGGATGGCGCACGATATTGTGCGGCTTGTGCATCAGTTCTTCTTCAGAAAATCCGCTGATGTTAATGAAGTGCTGGTTAACGTAGGTAATTTTTCCCTTCAAGTCAGTTTTGGAAACGATGGTTTCCCAATCCTGCAGGATGTATTCCTTGTTTGTTACCGGTAAGTTCGTACGCATTTTTCCCCCTTGCCAACTTTTATTCTTGCAGTAAGGATAGTTCACTCAGATTCGGAAGCGATGTGCAGCGCGTGTTCTATTCGACAA
>JBIODP010000085.1:0-9168 GCA_044445195.1 Burkholderiales bacterium
CCAAGGTAGTATGGATGGGAGAGAGCAAATTGATGATTTCTGCGGCGGTGAGTCCCTTCGAGATCTCAGCATTACTGTCAAATTTCTGCGGTTTGGCTCTTTTTCTTGTCATGATAGGCAGCCTTTATCAAGTTATATTTTTGATCCCCGCCATTCTTCGCTACGCGCCCTCGCAATCGCGCATTTGCAATTAGTTAACCAGCGAACCGGGAACCGCATGCGACCAGTTAGCGCCGACTTGCAATTTACCTGATTTAACCTGTCTGGCATGCAGTGTAGAGACCGGCAACCGGCGCAACATCTTGAGCTTGTCGAGGTGCTTGATCCAAATGGCGCGTTGATCGACGCTAATCAATCCAATTTCGTTCAGTGCGGACAACGTGCGGCTCACCGTCTCCAGCGACAATCCGAGATAGCTGCCGATTTCCTGCCGCGTCATCTGTAAATTGAACATCGTTTTGGAATATCCGATTTCAGCATATCTTTCTGAAAGAGATACCAGAAACCGCGCAACCCGCGTTTCTGCGTTGAAAGCGCTCAGCATGTTCACCATTGCCTGCTTGCGAATCAATTCCCGGCTCAACAGGCTATAGATCGCATTTTCAAATTCCACATGGGCGTGGCCCAGCGCCGCCAGCTTTTGAAACGGTAAAAAGATAATATTGCAATCGGACAGCGCAACCGTCTCCGACGAATAGCGTTTCGTGCAAATGCACTCGACGCCAAGCACATCGCCTTTCATGGGGAAATGATGGACTTGCTCATGTCCCAATTCATCTATCGAAGCCGTTTTTAAAAATCCGGAATTGACGATGCAAAGCGAAACGAACTTTTGACCGGCCGTATGTATCCGTTGCCCTGGCCTGAACTGAACATGCTGAAACAGCAATTCGGTGTAAGCCAGCGAAACATTAAACGGGATATGCAGCAAATCGCAAACTTCCTTAAGATTCGACCATAGCTTTCCCCGGCATTGCCTTCCGGCCTCAACCGGCATCGCTGGCTGCAAAGCCGACGATGGCAAGCCGTCGGGGATGTCAATAAATTGTGAGGGTGACATAGGTGTGCTTTCTTAGGGAATATATGTTAGTTATACCGGCAAGCTCGAACAACCGTTCGGGAGCAACCGATCGCATTCCTTCTTGACCACCGCATAGCATTCGCAGGCCCGCGCTTCCAGCCCTGCCCGGTCGAGCACGACAATATGGCCGCGGTGGTACTTGATCAGGCCCGCATTCTGCAAATGTGCGGCGGCCACCGTGACGCTCTCCCGGCGCACCCCCAGCATGTTGCCGATCAGTTCCTGCGTCATATCGATCTTGTTTGAAGGCAGGCGATCGAGAACAAGCAGCAGCCAGCGGCAAAACTGTTGCTCCAATGAATGATGACGGTTGCATACTATCGTCTGCGCGATCTGCGTCAGCAACGTCTGGGTGTAGCGCAACAATAGGCGTTGCGCCGCGCTATTGCGATAAAACTCGCTCTGCAGCAATTGGCCCTTCATCCGGTATGCATGGCCGGCGCTCACCACCACCGCAGCGCCCTGCGACCATTCGCCACCCAAGTACATTGCCGTGCCGATTGCGCCTTCCCTGCCGGTGATCGCAAATTCCGTCGATTGTCCGCTCGCTGATAAATACACATCGCAAACAATGCCGGAAGTGAGGAAATAAAGGTATTTTGCCGCGTCGCCAGTGCCGTTAAGGGTCCAATCCAGCGGCATGGCAACGGGCTCAAGATCGGGCAGCAAACGCTCGAAATCCGCCGATGGCAACGCTGCCAGAAGTCGGTTTTGCAGAGCCGCATGCGGCGTAGGGAGGGCGCACATCCAGCCCATCGGCGCAACGCGCGTCTTCGGATAAGGCCGAAGAGAAATTAATTCAAGCATGGATGCCTCCCCAAAACAGGAAAAAGACACTCAAACTAATGCCACCGAGCCCACTTTTCCCTTTCAGTTTAGTATGCTTTAGCACATAGCGATAGGAAATACCATCATTCATGTATTCCTGCTAATTGAATACCGGTATTCGTGGCGGAACAAACAAATTTCGGGGAGCCGGTTCGGTCAGGTCAGACCAACAACACAAATGGCTCTCAGGTAGGGGTTAACCCGTTATGAATTGCATATCTGGTAAGTTCGGCGACAGTATGCATGTTAAGTTTGCGCATGATATTGCGCCTATGCACTTCGACGGTTGAAGCGGCAATATGCAATTGTCCGGCAATCTGCACCGAAGTGCATCCTTCCGCCACCATTTGCAAAACCTGTCGCTCCCTGGCGCCGAGTTGCGCAGACGACTTGCCCTGCTCGCCCTCTCCAAACAAGGCTCCCGAGAACACATTCGCTACCACGTTTGCGATATTGGGGCAAAAATAGCTGCGGTTTTGCCGTACTGCCGCGATCGCTCGCAGCAACTCGTCGCCAGTCTCGGCCTTGGTCACATAAGCCAACGCGCCGGCGCGCATCATATCCAGAACAAAATGCTGATCGAAATAAGCAGAGAGTGCGATTACCTTGATGCCGGGACAAGCGGCAACCAGACGCCGTGTGGTTTCGACACCGTTCATGCCGGGCATGCCGATGTCCATGCAGACGATATCCGGCGAGAATTCGCGGGCCAGGCTGATGACATCGAGCCCGTTACCGGCTTCTGCCACAACTTCCAGGTCTCGATTTTTTTCCAAAAAACTGCGTAGCGCGTCGCGAAAGATTTGGTGGTCATCGGCAAGCATGATACGTAGTTTCATAGCTGTAGCCCCGAAAATCGTCGATAAGCATGAGAGAAATGCTATTGTGAAAGTTATTTCCTGATGAGAACTATATTATTACCTCGATCCGTGTACCCTGACCGAAACTGGATTCGATGGCAAACCGGCCGCCAGAGAATTCTATCATTTCCCGCATGTTTAGCAGCCCTAATCCATTGATTTCGTCATCTTTTTCCAGCATTTGCAGATCAAAACCGTTCCCATCGTCTGCAATCGTCAATATGATGGGTGGCGCGCCGCCGCTGCTGCGTAAGGTAACCAGGATCGATTTCGCGTCGGCATGCTTGGCACAATTCGTCAACGCTTCCTGATAAATGCGGAACAGCAAGGATTCCAGTGCCGGCGCCAGTCTATGTTGCAGATTCGCGCAGTCGACCTCGACCATAATCCGGGTGCGCTTGGCAAACTGCCGCGCATAACCCATCAGCGCCGCCGCCAAACCGGCGTAATCGAGCACCGCCGGGCGCAATTCGTTGCAGATTTCCCGCAAGCTGGCATCCGTGTCATCGACTAAAGCCTTGATATCTTCCAGTCGCTCGGTTCGCTCCCTTGATTGCTCAGGCAACAGCCGCGCAATGATCGACAGGTTGATCCTGATGGCAGCCAGATTCGGGCTGGTGCGGTCGTGCAACTCTCCGGAAAAACGCCGTTTTACGCCCTCCTGCACCATCAGAATGCGTTGCGATGCCTGCTCCAGCCGCTTTGCGTAGGCAGTGAGCTCAAGCTCCTGCTTCGATCGTTTGCGCACGCTTTCGCTGATGTCGCGCAAATTAACCATAATGAGTTGCCATCCACCTGTTTGCACCTTGCAAGCATTGACTTCAACCACAATCGCGCCACCATCTTTCTTGCGAAAATTATGCTCGGCCAGAAGAATTTTGCCTTGCAGAATGTCCATGATATTTGCCCTGATGTATTCTGTATCCAGGCCCGATAGCGCACTGTAGTCAAGGGCGAGCAATTCATCGCGTTCGTATCCGAGCATGCGGCAGGTGCTGGAGTTGATCTCCAGAATGCGTAAATCTTTGGGGTCAAACAAAATCACGCCTTCGGAAGATTGTTGCAACACAGCATTAAAAAAATCGCGCTGCATTTCAAGTTGCGTCTCGCGCTCTCTCAAAGCAGTCAGCAATTGGTTGAAACCGCTCACCAACCGGCCGATCTCATCCGGCTTCACGATCGGCAACGCTTGCATCGGTTGGCCCGCGTCGGACATGTCCGCCAGACTGTCAACGGCGGCATGCAGCGGCGCAAACTGGCGGCGTAGCGACCACCATGAAATCCCCCCCACGATCAAGGTCAGTAAAATTGCTGCGAATACGATATGTCGCTGCATATTGTAAATCGGGGCAAACGCTTCCTCGGTGGGCAGCGAGGCAACCACAACCCAGTCCGCCGCCGGGATGCGGCTAACCGATGACAGGACTTCCACGCCTTGTGAATTGACCGACACCGCTGAATCCATAAAGCCCTGTCTGCGCCTATCGGCCATTTCATTGGCTCCGGGAGTGGGTAGTCTTTGCATGACGCGACGCTTGTCCGTGGCAGCGACAATGAGATTATGCTGGGGGTCTATGACCACATAACCTCCGCTCTTGCCGTAACGGTGTTCGGAAACGCTATCCAGAAAATTCGATTGGGCAAGATTAATCACGCCGGACAACGCACCGATGACATTGCCATCGGCATCCCGGATCGACGCTGCAATATTAATGAGGGGTTGCCGCAATACCCGTCCCACGATTGGAGCGCCAATCATCGATTTTCCACCTGTCAACACAGCATGAATAGCCTCATTGTCGGCAAAATTTATTCCCCTGCGTCTGCCGGCAAGCGGCGCATCCGCCACTGCAACGCCGTTCCGGGAAACGGCAAAAACTCCCGCATTGAACATGCCCTGCAAAATCGGGCGGCTTTCAAGAAACTGTTGCAGGGCAGCCGGGTGGTCGAGCATCGGCCGATCAATCAGGTGAGCAGTTTTTTCCAGCCCATTAATCCGTACTTCCAGCTCCCCATTGAGTTCGGATGCCACATAAGATACGGTTGAAGACTGCTGGTCAGCCAGCAAGCGCTCCATGTCTATGCGCAATAGCCGGCTGGCGTAATACGATAAGGGCCAGATGCTGACGATAAAAATCACCAACGTGATGATGGTAATGCGGCGTCTAAGCGAATGCTGCGCAAAGATTTGTTTATTATTTTTGAAAAGCAGTTCCACACCCCACTCCGTGGCCGGGAAGGATAACCTGATCATTATCCGATCAGTAATTTTATTGTCAATAGACGAATTGGCTGTCTGCGCACTATTTTGGCGCCGGATAGATTGCAACGCTTGCCCGAACGCAATGTCACCGGCAAGATCGCATGGCGTTCCGGGCACTCAGCCTGCGAGCGCAGGCATTGCATTATTTCCGGGGTTCACGCAATGCCGGAATCACCTCGTTGGGATCCATGCAATAAGGAAAGCATGATGGTGAAAGATTGGGAACAATAACAAATGGAACACCAATAAAGTATAAAGAAAATACCCCTTCGCTGTAAGAAAGAACCGGGTGATATCATCGCGTCGGCCACTTTTTCACCATTTGTTGGATCGTAAGTGAAGGTGATGGTATATGTCTTGTTCAACTTATCAACCGCCGCATCTTTTTCAAGGTTGACTTTATCAATTTGCGTGCCGCGAATACTTTCCGCCAACGAAGCGGCCTTTTTATCAATGTCGCCTTTATGGTATCGCGCGCCGGTTATCTTTCCCGCCAATGCTAATTGGCCGGCAGCATTGGGTTGAAACCCTGCAAGAATTGCCATGTTTCGGTCATCCGCCGACAAATCAGTGGTAAATTGAAGACTGTACAGACCGGTAACCATGCCATTCTTATCGACATGGAAATTCGACAGGACGCCGCTTATCTTATCTTTGAATGGAAGTTCCAGCGATTTAACCAAATTGGCTGGCGCATCGAAAATATAATGATAAACAGTACCGATAAATACGATTTTCTGTTTATCTTTCGATATTAATAACGACGATACCTTCTCGGTATAGTGGTGGCTCGCTTCAATCGCAGGAGTGGTACATCCAGCTATGAGCGCCAAAAATCCAGCCATCCAAACCAATAGAAGCAATCTGCGCGCATTATTCATATCATATTAAATCCGTGCAATTGTCCATGGTAAAGAAAGTATCGCTAAGGTGCGATAGCGGCGCGCATGCGTTCACCGATGCGCTGATTCAAGGCAGTCAGCTTAGGTTCGATCGTTGCGCTTGAATCGGCTGTGATCTTGGCCCCTAATGCCAGTTTTATTTCTGGGACCAATGCCTCGAACTTGGCCTTCACCGGAGATTCCAGGATAGCGATAATCTGGCGCAATTCCTCTTCGGTAAATTTTTCAGCCAATAACGGCACTACTGTCGATGGGATCAGTTTTTGCGCACTGTCGAGCACTATCGGCAAGCTTGCTTTGTAAAATTCGTTCGCGTCTTCGTTGATGCCTTTCAGGGCCGCGGTCTGCAAGTCGGTTGTGGTGCGGCCCTGCATTAAGGAGCGTGCTTGCCGTGCCGCTTCCAGAATCGGCTGCTGCAGCATCGTTCCACCGACTGCTTCCACATGCCACAGTTGCAATACCCGCTGGATCAGTTTTTCCTTCGCCGGCGAAATGGCGGTTTGGGCGGTTTGTGCATAGGCAGAACTGACTATCGTCAGGAAGGCAATGACAACGGCAATCGCTGATTTGAGCATGAAACGATTCCTCAAGCTGGTAATATAATGAAAGATACAGAAAAAGATGCCGCAACAACGTCAGACCAGGCAAGTGTTATTCATCAAGGCGCAAATAACCGTATCGTCGGGGACACTGAAGGCAGTGTAAAGATTATATATCAGAAAGTCATTGCAATTGACGGTTGCCTGCGTGCTCAGCCCAGATGCATTTTGAATGCGCCGCATCAGGAAACGATATAAGCCGCGGCACCGGTCGACAACAGCTTGCCGTCCGCATCCAGAAATTCCATGCGGACTGTCGCCACGCGCGACCCAAGGCGCAACACCTCGGCCCGCAATTCAAAAGAATCTCCAATGCCGGGGCGCAAGTAGTCGATTCGTAAATCGATAGTCCCCAGTTTGTCGAAGCGGCGCAACCGCTGCGCGGGCGGCTCATCCATGTGGCGCTCGCCAATCGCTGCCATGACGGCCAGCCCGGCCATCGCATCGAGGCCTGCGCTAATGACCCCGCCATGAATCCGGTTGTGGGAAAAATGGCCGGTCAAATCTTGACGCATGTTAATGCGCCCGATGACGCGTTCCGGCTTGATCGATACGATCTTCAATCCCAAGACTTGGTTGAATGCCACCATTTCTTCAAAGATAGTCTTCAAACTGGATACAAATTCCGGCTCGAATTCAATGGGCGTTGCAGGTAATTTCATCGTGGTATTCTTGCAGTGGCGTGTCGCGGACACAAGTTACCTTTTGGATAAACGGGAAAACCGATAAGCTATTGCCGGCCAATCTTAACACCGGTAATACTTTTATATTGATTTCACCGCCGTATAATATTGTCTGATTGTAGTTGCAATGCGCCGATATCCAGGCAACCTGAAGCAAGAGGTTTTCTGAAATCGGTCTGGATCGAACGCTTCGATGCCGCGGTGTCGATTTATGCATCACCCTACTGAGAGAGTCCCATGCAGCTTATCCGAAAAATAGTTTTATCGCTGCTGAGCGTGGCGATCGCATGTACACTACTTGCAGGATGCAACGGCGGAGGCGCAGCCGGCTCGACCGCAACCACGGCGACATTGCCGACTGCCAAGTTCACCTATGTGACAAATGGTTTAAGCGTGGCATTTAACGGCTCAAGTTCCATTAATGCAGATGGCACGACGCCTGCCTTCGCCTGGAATTTCGGTGACGGCGGAACCTCCACGATTGCCACACCGATTCATGTATATGCTGCGGCGCAAAGCTATACCGTTATTCTCACCATCACCGACGAATACGGAAATAGCGCAAGCAATCAACAGAAAGTGTCCGTCACGGCATCCAATGCCGTCGGACTGGAACCCTGGACCTGGGTTGCCGACTCCAATACCGGGAACCCCAAAGGAAGCTATGGAACGGAAGGAACGCCTTCCGACTCCAATGCCCCGGGTGGACGGCAAGGCGCGGTAAACTGGACCGATGCGCAAGGCCGGCTATGGCTGTTCGGCGGTATTGGCTACGACTCGACGACAGCATTCGGCCTGCTTAACGATTTGTGGCGCTTCGACCCCGGCACCGGACAATGGACCTGGGTCAATGGTTCGCCTACCCTCAACGCCTCCGGCAACTATGATTCGCTGGGAAAGCCAACAGCGGCCAATATGCCGGGCGCCCGTTCCAATGCCGTGCAATGGACCGACACATCGGGAAATTTCTGGCTATTTGGCGGTACCGGATACGATTCCACTGGAACGTCCGGTAACCTCAACGACTTGTGGAAATTCAATTCGAATGCCGGACAACCGACTACCGGGCAATGGACATGGGTTGCCGGCTCAAATCTTGTCAATGCCGTCGGCTCTTATGGCATCCAGAACACAGCAAGCCTTGCAAACGTGCCGAGAGCACGTTCCTACGCGACAAGCTGGACCGATAAAAGCGGAAAATTATGGTTATTTGGCGGACAAGCGCTTAACGCGGACGGCACCGCCGGTGTCGCCCTCAACGACCTGTGGGTGTTTGATCCAGCTAGCAATCTATGGACTTGGGTAGGAGGGTCATCGACCGCCTCCAATGAAGCCGGCGCCTACGGGTCGCATGGCGTGGGTTCAACAGCCAATATCCCCGGCGCTCGCCTGGCTGCCCAGAGTTGGACCGATACATCGGGGAATCTGTGGTTATTCGGCGGCGGCGGCTACGACTCGGCCGGTAATGTTGGCGTATTGAACGATATGTGGTCGTTTAGTCCGGATACCGGCGTATGGACGTGGGTTGCCGGATCAAACCTGGCCGGCGCTGCCGGCGTGGTTGGCACGGAGGGCACGCCGGCGGAAGGACTCACCCCCAGCGCGCGCCTTGAAACAGTTGGCTGGACCGACGCAGCAGGCATGCTCTGGCTATTCGGCGGCGGGGCAAGCTCAACCGGTGCAGGCAGTGGAGGCAGCGAATTGAGCGACTTGTGGAAATTCAATCCGAATGTCGGGCAACCAACTACCGGACAATGGACATGGGTCGGCGGCGTCTCAACCGCTGACAGCCAGGGAGTCTATTCGGCGAAGGGAGTGACATCGCTCTACAATGCGCCTGGGGCACGCGTGTCGGGTTCCGCCTGGGTTGACACAAGCGGGACGTTTTGGCTATTTGGCGGTGCAGGAGTGGATTCGGCAGGAAACACCGGCGACTTGAACGATCTCTGGAA
>JBIODP010000086.1:0-9072 GCA_044445195.1 Burkholderiales bacterium
GCCACAGGCGGCTTAAGAAACGAGTGTCCGCTATTGACAGTAAACCTCAACTAATACTAACTAACAAACACTCGCTGCTTAATATCGATTATTATTAATATCCATAATACCTTAAACTTAAACCTGCCGCTTGCCGGTATGGTGAGCCACAGTCTGCCCGGACTCCAGCGCATATTCTGCTCCGCTATCGATGCCGAGCGTTGCCACCAGATAGGGCATCAAGTCGCGCAACATCGGCTCCAGCGTCCAGGGCGGGTTCAACACAAACATGCCGCTGCTACGCAAACCGAACCCGTCCGGAGACGGCGAGCCGATCGACAGCGTCACGTTAAGCCAGCCGTTGGCGGGCAGGCGCTTGAGCTGGTCGGGAAATTGGCGCGATTCCATCCGTTGCAGAACCGGATACCACACCGCATAAGTACCGGTGGCAAAACGTTGCAATGCGTCAGCCAAGGTATCCCTGACGCGCCGGTAATCGCCCTTGTCTTCATAGGGAGGATCGATCAGAATCAGCCCCCGGCGCGACGGCGGCGGCAACAATGCCTTGAGCCCCAGAAAACCGTCGGCCTTTTGAATCATCACGCGTTTGCCGCGCGTTGCCGGCAGTTGCCCTTGAGCAGCCGCATGCGCTTCCACTTTGCGGAAGTTTTCACTCAGGATTTTACTGTCGCTCGGATGCAGTTCGAACAGGCGCAGGCGATCCGCCTCGCGCATGACCCTGTCGGCACAGTAAGGCGAACCGGGGTAATAACGCATCTTGCCGCTCGGATTAAGCGATTTGATCAGTTGCACATATTCCGCCACCGGAGGCGGCAAGTCTTTGCGCTCCCATAATTTGCCGATGCCGGTTTCATATTCGGCATTCTTCGAAGCATAACCATCATCTAACGCATACACGCCTGCGCCGGCATGCGTGTCGATATACATATAAGGCGTGTCTTTTTGATTCAAATAGCGCAGCAGTTGAATCGTGACGACGTGTTTCAGGACGTCAGCGTGATTGCCCGCGTGAAAGGCATGGCGGTAACTCAGCATAAGGGAAATCTATCATGGCAAGGAAGAAAACTGCGGTGGCGAACCCCATTTTAACAATTCCTCGCATTAATAGCAGCAAGACGCGCTGCAGGAGGCGTTGACGGAAGAACTGATGGACGATTGCCTGGACGCTGGCAGGATGCGCGGATTGAACCTGAGTGAAATGCCGGCATGGGGCAAAGCAGGGTTTGGCGGGCACCCTCCCCTTTACCGGTCGATACCTGAACAACATCCGCCGCTTGCCGGAAGGCGCAAAGCCTTCCGGCAAGCACGACCTACATCAGGCTACTTTCTTTTCGAAAAATTGCTCATCTTCGGTCGAACCGTGCAGCGCAGTGGTCGACGATTGGCCCTGCTGAATCGTCTGGGCAACCGCATCGAAATAACCGGTGCCGACTTCGCGCTGATGCTTGACCGCCGTAAAGCCCTTATCGGCGGCAGCAAATTCAGCTTCCTGCAGTTCGACGAATGCCGACATCTGGCTGCGTGCATAGCCATGCGCCAGGTTGAACATCGAGTAGTTCAATGCATGGAAACCGGCCAGCGTGATGAACTGGAACTTGTAGCCCATCGCGCCCAATTCCTTCTGGAACTTGGCGATGGTTGCGTCATCCAGATTTTTCTTCCAGTTGAACGAAGGCGAGCAGTTATATGCCAGCATCTTGCCTGGGAACTTGGCATGCACTGCCTCGGCAAACTTCCTGGCGAAAGCCAGGTCGGGCTTGCCGGTTTCGCACCATACCAAATCGGCATACGGCGCGTAGGCCAATGCGCGCGAAATCGATTGATCGATACCGGCACGCGTTTTGAAGAAGCCTTCCACTGTCCGTTCACCGGTGCAGAATTCCTTGTCGTTATCGTCCACGTCCGAAGTCAACAAATCCGCCGCTTCGGCATCGGTACGGGCGATCACCAGAGTTGAAGTGCCCATCACGTCCGCTGCCAGGCGCGCTGCGCTCAGCTTTTCCACTGCTTCGCGGGTAGGCACCAGCACTTTTCCGCCCATGTGGCCGCACTTCTTGACGGAAGCGAGTTGATCTTCAAAGTGGACGCCGGCAGCACCGGCATCGATCATCGATTTCATCAATTCATAGGCGTTCAACACACCGCCAAAACCGGCTTCTGCATCCGCCACGATAGGAGCGAAGAAATCGATATCGTCCTTGCCTTCCGACCATTGAATCTGGTCTGCGCGTTGAAAAGTGTTGTTGATGCGCTTGACTACCATTGGCACTGAGTTGACCGGGTAGAGCGATTGGTCGGGATACATTTCGCCGGCTGAGTTTGCATCACCAGCCACTTGCCAGCCAGACAAATAGATCGCTTTCAAACCGGCTTTGACCTGTTGCATCGCCTGATTGCCTGTCATCGCGCCGAGTGCATTAACGAAAGGTTCGTTATTGACCAGGTTCCACAGTTTTTCCGCGCCGCGTTTGGCAAGGGTATGCTCGATTTGCAGCGAACCGCGCAGACGAATGACATCTTCTGCTGTGTAGTTACGGGTAACGCCTTTCCAACGTGGGTTTTCTGCCCAATCTTTAGCCAATGCCTGAATTTGCTCTGCGCGAGTCGCCATGGTAATTCTCCGAAAATTAAAAAATAGGGCGTTGAAATTAAAACCCTGTACATAAATAATATTCGGTTTTCCGCACAGCAGCAATGTCTTATATAAGACAGATAACTAAAATTAAATCGTTAATATTCAAATACTTATATTAATCATTTTGCGATACGAAACAATATTTCTGCAAATGAAATAAAAGAATGATGCTGTGCAATGTTGTTTTTCATAATGCGGAATATACTTTTCGGATTATGGAATACAGTGCCTGGAATACAGTGCCTTGGCATAGGCGAATGCGCTCAAGTCTCGTGTGATTGATGACGTCGGAGCTCTTGCTCTTCCTGACGCGCCAGCTGCATCTCCCGCAAAACGGCGCCGACATCGGCCGGCCGCTTGTCGACCTCAACGCGTCCGGTCAGTACGGTATCCGAACTCAATAAACCAATCTGATAGAGTTTCCATATTTCCTTACCGTACTGAGTGGTCAGAAGCGTGGGGGCGAAACTGCCGAAATATGTCCGCAAATTGGCAACGTCGCGCTCCAGCATCGGCCCGGCACCGGTATTGCCGGCTGCATCGACAGCCTGAGGCAAGTCGATAATCACTGGCCCATCCGCATCGATCAAAATATTGTATTCGGATAAGTCCCCGTGGATGACACCGGCGCATAGCATCAGCACCACCTGGTGCAACAACTGTGCGTGGTAGGTGAGCGCCAACGCCTCTGTCAGTGCCACATCGTTCAATCTCGGCGCCGCATTGCCGGCGGCGTCCGTTACCAGATCCATCAACAGCACGCCCTCAAAGCAGGCATAGGGTTGCGGCACCCTGACGCCGGCGGCGGCAAGGCGGTATAGCGCATCCACTTCGGCATTTTGCCAAACCTCTTCCTGCATCTTGCGTCCATAGCGGGTACCTTTTTCCATCGCGCGGGCCTGACGGCTATTTTTTACTCTGCGACCTTCCTGATACGAGGCATTTTGACGAAAACTGCGCTGATTGGCCTCTTTGTATACTTTCGCGCAACGAATTTCATCGCCGCAGCGAACTACGTACACGGTAGCCTCTTTGCCACTCATCAGTTGACGCATGACTTCATCCACCAGCCCTTCATCGACAAGCGGCTGGATTCTTTTCGGTGTTTTCATTGGTTATGCAGAATGCAGACAATTAGATAGGAAAGCACGCGGAAAAATCCGAATGACAGCGGAGTGTATCAAGATATGCAGGGTAAGGCGCCAAAAATAAAAAATGTTGCAGTTGCACGCATCATAAATGCTCCGCAACACTTAAAAACTCCCTTTGATTTTTATACGTTTTTAACGTATAGTAAACACTATGCAAACAGTCATTTAAACTGAACTCTACTTGCGCGATGCAAAGGCAGCGGGATTATCGGGCGATGAATGCAAGGAAATTGTGGATTTCATCGCTGCGAATCCAAATGCCGGGAATGAAATTAAAGGAACAGGCGGCGCTCGCAAAGTCCGCTTTGCCGGAAAAGGTAAAGGCAAAAGCGGTGGCTACAGGGTTATCACATTCTTCAGTGGAAATGATATTCCGGTGTTTCTGCTGAACGTGTTTGCGAAGAACGAGAAAACCGATTTATCACAGGCTGAGAGGAACGAGTTCAAATCCGTGCTTGCTGCCCTCGCCGATGCTTACAGAAGGAGGAAATTACTGTGACCGAGAAACTGACCGCAGGCGGGCGCATGATTGCCAGCGCTAAACAGGCGCTGGCTTTTGCGAAAGGCGAGAATGACGACTGCGTCGTACATATCTCCGATGCAATTGACACGGCGCGAATTCGTAAGAAAATCAATATGAGCCAGAGGCAGTTCGCGACATATTTTGGCGTCAGCGTTCGCACCATACAAGAATGGGAACAAGGCCGCTCCAGTCCTTCAGGGTCGGCAAGAGCGTTTCTGACTGTGATCGATCATGAACCGGACGCAGTACGTCGTGCGCTCGTAAATTTTACCCTCGGCGGAAATCGCAAAACGGTCGCACATCAACCTGCGCATTCGTAAGCGAAGTCAACTGTATGACCGGCTTATGACTTCGATCCGATCCTCCCTCTCTTACGAAACTCAACACGCGTGCAACGCGACGCGCGAGACTAATACGCCATCCGCATCGGCGTAGATCCAATCGCCTGGCTCAATCGCCGCTCCAGCGATCGAAATGCGGACATTGCGATCCCCCGCGCCGCTTTTTGCGGACTTTCGCGGATTCAGGGCAAGCGCCCGAACGCCGATCTTGCAGGCATCGATCTCGACCGAATCGCGAATGCAACCGAAAACGATAATGCCGGCCCATCCGTTTTTCTCGGCCAACAGGCCAAGCTGACCGCCAACCAGCCCGCAGCGAAGGCTGCCGCCGCCATCCACCACCAGCACATTGCCGCGCCCTTCGGTCTCAAGCGTGGCGCGTACCAGCGCATTGTCTTCAAATATCTTGAGCGTGGTCGCTGGACCATGAAAATCGATCTGTCGGCCAAACTTTATGAACACAGGCGCCAGCACGGCAAGGCTGCCGTCAAGCAGGCGAGCTTCATTGGCGTCGCATAAATCGGTAGTGGCAAATGAGGAAAGCGGCATGTTGTGAGTCGATTTGGTTAAATTCTTATTTTATCGTAACTGTTCAGCCACTGGCGCGAGCGCGGAGTGCGTTTTGGGAAAAGATCGCGTCTGCAAGTAGACGGACTCATGACCGCTGGCTACTGGCGTCATGCGCGCCCTGCTCGCGCTTCATTGGATCGCTCGCGCTGTCTCTTTCCCCAAAACGCACTCCGCACTCGCGCCAGCGGCTGAATAACTATTTTATTCTGCTTTCGTAAACACCAGTTCATTGCCTTCGACACCCACGCAAATAGTATCTTTCGGTCCGAATTTTCCTTCCAGAATCAGTTTGGACAATGGATTTTCTATGCGGTGCTGAATCGCCCGTTTCAACGGCCGCGCGCCATAAACCGGATCAAAACCGGCTTCGGCTATCTGCTGCAACGCAGCCGGCGACATCTCAAGAGCCATGTCCATCTTGCCCAGGCGTTGTTCCAGAACGCGCAACTGGATCAATGCGATCGCCCCGATGTTTTTCTGGTCGAGCGCGTGGAACACCACAATTTCGTCAACCCGGTTAATGAATTCAGGTCGGAAATGATTGCGCACTTCGGCCATCACCTCCATCTTCACCAACGCCGGGTCGCTGTCTTCCATGGCCTGTATTTTATGCGAGCCGAGGTTTGAGGTCATCACAATCACCGTATTCTTGAAATCGACGGTGCGCCCCTGGCCATCGGTCAGACGGCCGTCGTCCAGTACCTGCAGCAAGACGTTAAATACATCCGGATGCGCCTTCTCGATTTCATCCAGAAGAATCACGCAATAAGGCTTGCGACGCACCGATTCAGTCAAGTAGCCGCCTTCATCGTAACCGACATAACCGGGCGGAGCGCCGATCAGGCGAGCCACCGAATGCTTTTCCATGAACTCGCTCATGTCCAGCCGGATAATGGATTCTTCGGTGTCGAACAAAAAGGTTGCCAGCGCTTTGCATAATTCCGTTTTGCCGACGCCGGTCGGGCCGAGAAACATGAATGAGCCGTACGGACGTCCAGGGTCGCCCAGACCGGCGCGCGAGCGGCGGATTGCATCCGACACCGCGACAATCGCCTCGTTCTGCCCTACCACGCGCTTGTGCAATTCAACTTCCATGTGCACCAGTTTATCGCGTTCGCCCTGCATCATTTTCGACACGGGAATGCCGGTGGCCCGCGATACCACTTCGGCGATTTCTTCGGCGCCGACTTGCGTGCGCACCAGACGCGGTTTGCCCGCCTTGGCTTCACTCGTATCGGCGTTCTTCAGTTGCGCTTCGAGTTCGGGCAATTTGCCGTACTGCAATTCGGATACCTTTTGCCAATTGCTGGCTCGCGTCGCCTCTTCCATTTGCACGCGCACCTGCTCGATCTCTTCCTTGATGTGCTGACTGCCCTGCACTGCAGCCTTTTCAGCTTTCCAGATTTCCTCCATATCCCCATACTCGCGTTCCAGCTTGGCGATTTCCATTTCGATCAACCCCATCCGGCGCTGTGACGCTTCGTCTTTTTCCTTCCTGACGGCTTCGCGCTCGATCTTTAATTGAATCAGGCGCCGCTCCAGCTTATCCATCACTTCCGGTTTGGAGTCGATTTCAATCTTGATTTTGGATGCCGCCTCATCGATCAAATCGATTGCCTTGTCCGGCAGGAAACGGTCGGTGATGTAGCGATGCGACAACTCGGCAGCCGCAACGATGGCGGGATCGGTAATGTCGACGCCGTGATGCACTTCATATTTTTCCTGCAGGCCGCGCAAAATAGCGATAGTCGCCTCCACGCTGGGCTCGTCCACCATGATTTTCTGGAAGCGCCGCTCCAGCGCCGCGTCTTTCTCAATGTATTTGCGGTATTCATCCAGTGTCGTTGCGCCCACGCAGTGCAACTCGCCACGCGCTAACGCCGGCTTGAGCATATTGCCTGCATCCATCGCGCCTTCGGCCTTGCCGGCGCCAACCATGGTATGCATCTCATCGATAAATACAATGGTCTGGCCTTCATCCAGCGCCAATTCCTTCAATACGGATTTCAGGCGCTCTTCAAACTCGCCGCGATATTTGGCGCCGGCCAGCAATGCCGCCATATCGAGCGACAGCACACGCTTGCCTTTCAGGCTCTCCGGCACTTCGCCATTCACTATCCGTTGCGCCAAGCCTTCGACAATCGCGGTTTTGCCGACACCCGGTTCACCTATCAAAACCGGATTATTCTTGGTACGGCGCTGCAGCACCTGAATGGCGCGGCGAATCTCGTCATCGCGCCCAATCACCGGGTCCAGTTTGCCCAGCCGCGCGCGTTCGGTCAAATCCAGAGTATATTTTTTCAGTGCTTCGCGCTGCCCTTCCGACTCCGCCGAATTGACGTTACCGCCGCCTCGCACTGCCAGAATCGCCGCCTCCAGCGCCTTGCGTGTCAAGCCGTTTTCCTTCGCCAGTTTGCCTGCATCGGATTTATCTTCGGTCAACGCCAGCAACACCATCTCGCTGGCAATGAATTGATCGCCGCGCTTTTGCGCCTCTTTGTCGGCAAGATTCAATAACGACGATAATTCACGGCCGATTTGCACTTCGCCGCCGGTGCCGGACACCTTGGCCAACCGTCCCAACGAGGCCTTTAACGCAGCCGACAGTCCGCCGATATTGACCCCGGCGCGTTGCAATAGAGAACGGCTGCTGCCGTCCTCCTGATTCAATAGCGCCGTTAAAACATGCACCGGTTCAATGTATTGGTTATCATTACCGACGGCTTGGCTTTGCGCATCGGCAAGTGCTTCTTGTAATTTGGTGGTTAATTTATCGAGACGCATCAGTAAATCTCCGTGGGAGTAAACTTGCAATGCTAATGAAGTTGGGCCGAATAACCGTTTTTCAAGAAGGGGAGTTTCAAATTCATATGGTTCTGCATCAAATCCAGGCCGCCTACCGAGCCGAAGAAGATCGGCTCTTGCTACGCGTCTCGTTTAGCGCCGACGACGGTCCCCGGCAGGAAATTCGCGCGTGGCTGACCCGCCGCCTGGTCAAAGCCTTATGGCCCGCCATTATTCACGCGATGGAAACCCAGGTTGCGCTGGATCATCCGCACGCCGCGCATGCGCGCGTCGAAATTGTCAACATGGAACATGAGGCCACCATCAGCGAAATCCGTGCACACGGTAAATTTGGCATGCCATTCGCACCGGAAAGCTACAGCTTTCCGTTTGGAGAACAGCCGGTTTTGCTGACCGGCGCCCATATTTCAGTGAAAGCCAACCAGACTCCGCGCATTAACTTCGTCAGTGCCCTTAACGGCAACTTTGAGATAACCCTGACCTCTTCCATGCTGCATGGGCTTTGCACGTTGCTGCAGGATGCGATAAAGCCGGCGGATTGGAATATTGAGTTGCATTTGCCTGGAATTCCTGCAGAGCAACGTCCTGAGCAAAGAGTACTGAATTAATGACTGGAGGCACTAGCCCGTTGCAAAGGCCCTGTAGGCAGCAAATCCGGCAAAACATAATGCAATCGACCCCAGCACATGCAACGCCGTATGTCCTAGCGCCCATGCATATTCACCGTTATGCAACAATGACATCGCCTCGGCAGAAAAAGTCGAAAACGTGGTCAAACCGCCCAGAAAACCGGTAATTACGAACAAACGCCAAGCCGGCGGCAGCATCGGATTATTGCCGAAAAACGCAATGGCGACACCGATCACGAAACCGCCAATGAGATTGGCGGCCAAGGTACCGAGCGGCAACTCGCTATGTATCGCGTTCATCCCCAATTGCAATGCATAACGCAACCATGCGCCCAACGTTGCCCCTACTGCTATTGCCAACCATGTCATGTACTCTCCATGCGTTTTTATCCTGTTTTATTATCCTGTTTTATTATCC
>JBIODP010000087.1:0-9015 GCA_044445195.1 Burkholderiales bacterium
GCGCAAACCCAATGCCGTCGGCTTGATGATTTGATGATCGCGGTATAACAATCCCTTGGCTTCGGCAGCGTTGAGCGGCTTTTCGATGGCGTTCAGCGTTAATCCGGTGCGTTCGGCGAATAGATTCGGCTCGAACCCGTTGCGCAGGCGCAAGGCATTGAGCATGAATTCAAAGCCCAGTTCGCCGCGCCCGACCTCGGCTTCTTCCTGCACCGCATTCCCTTGCTGAATATGCTCCAGATAGGCTTTCGGTTGTTTGTAGCGGGCCTGGCGCACCACGCGGTGCGGAAACGATAATTTCGAATGCGCGCCGGCGCCGATGCCCAGGTAATCGCCGAATTGCCAGTAATTAAGGTTGTGGCGGGCCTGGCGGCCTGCTTGCGCATAGGCAGATACTTCATAATGCGCATAGCCTGCGGCTGCCGTGGCGGCCTCGATCATGTCTTGCATGTCGGCGCTGGCGTCGTCGTCGGGGATGGTCGGCGGGTATTTGGCAAAATAGGTGTTCGGCTCCAGCGTCAGATGGTAGAGCGACAAGTGCGGCGGCGCCATGCCGATTGCGGTGCTGAGGTCGCGCTGCGCCTCTTCCGGCGTTTGCTCCGGCAGCGCATACATCAGGTCGAGATTGAAGTTGTCGAAATTAGCATGCGCTATATCGATTGCGCGGCGCGCTTCATTGTCGTCGTGGATACGGCCCAACGCCTTCAGGTGGCGCGCATTGAAGCTCTGGATGCCTATCGACAGGCGGTTGATCCCGCTGGCGCGGTAAGATTTGAATTTCTCCGCCTCGAAGGTGCCGGGGTTGGCTTCCATCGTGATCTCGGCTCTGCCGTCCAGCGGCAACAGGGTGCGGATGTCCGACAGCAGGCGGTCGAGTCCGGCGGCCGAGAGCAGGCTGGGCGTGCCGCCGCCGATAAATATCGTATAAATCTTGCGGCCCCAGATCAACGGCAATGCGTTTTCCAGATCGGTGCGCAACGCATTCAGGTATTCCTGTTCCGGGAAGCCGTCTTTTGCTTCATGCGAATTGAAATCGCAATACGGGCATTTTTTGATGCACCAGGGGATATGCACGTACAGCGACAGCGGCGGCAAAGCCGGCAGCGTAATGACGCCGGGCTTGAGGAAGGCGGTGGCGGCGGACGCAGCGGCCGGCGCGGCATGTCCGCCGTCTGGCCGGATGACGCTTGCAGGCTTGATCGGAATCATTTCAATTTTTCAACCAGAGATCGTAGTGCCTGCCCGCGATGCGACAGGCGGTTTTTTTCTTCGGCGCTCAACTCCGCAGCGGTCTTGCCCAATACCGACAACCAGAAATGCGGGTCGTAGCCGAAGCCGCCGTGCCCGCGTGGGGTGGCGCAGATTTCACCGTTCCAGCGCCCTTCGGCGATCACCGGCTGCGGGTCGTCCGCGTGGCGCACGAATACCAATGCGCAATAATAATAAGCCGATTTGTCGGCATGCGCTGCGAGGTCCGTTACCAGTTTCAGGTTATTGCGGGCATCGGATTTCAGTTCGCCGGGTTGGCACGCAAAGCGGGCTGAATGCACGCCGGGCGCGCCGTTGAACGCATTGACGCAAATACCGGAATCGTCAGCCAGCGCAGGTAAGCCGGTAAGCTTGGCAGCGTGCCTGGCTTTGGCTAATGCGTTCTCGATGAAAGTCAAGTGCGGCTCTTCGGCTTCGGGCACGCCTAATTCGCCTTGCGGGCGCACGTCGAACCCAATCGGCGCCAGTAATTCGCTGAATTCCTTCAACTTGCCGGGGTTGTTGGAGGCGAGCACCAGGGGCCGGGTCATCGGCAATCGCACCATATGAATGCCATGCGGTTCGGGCGGCGCGCAATCACGATTTCCTCAAGCGCACAGGCCCAGCGCTTTTTTCTGGAGCAAGATCAGTTTGGCGATACCGGTTTGCGCCAGATCCAGCAACTGATCCATCGTCGCGCGATCGAACGTTGCACCTTCGGCAGTTCCCTGCACTTCGACAAAATGACCGGCGTCGGTCATCACGATATTCATGTCGGTATCGCAATCGGAATCTTCCAGATAATCCAGATCAAGTACCGGCACGCCGTGAAACACGCCGACCGAAATCGCCGCCACAAAATGCTTGACGGGGATGGAGGCAATCGCGCCATCCGTCTGAAGTTGGGCGAACGCATCGTAAGCGGCGACCATCGCGCCGGTTATCGCCGCAGTGCGCGTGCCGCCGTCCGCCTGGATCACGTCGCAATCCAGATGCAGCGTGCGCTCGCCAAAGGCATCAAGATCGAATGCAGCGCGCAGCGAACGGCCGATCAGGCGCTGGATTTCCTGCGTACGGCCGGACTGCTTGCCTTTGGCCGCTTCGCGGTCCATGCGGGTGTGGGTTGAACGCGGCAGCATGCCATATTCGGCAGTCATCCAGCCTTGCCCTTTGCCTTTCAGGAAGCCGGGCACTTTGCCTTCGATGCTGGCGGTGCAAATCACGCGGGTATCGCCGCATTCGATCAATACCGATCCTTCGGCATGCCGCGTGTAGCCGCGCGTAATGTTAATCGAGCGCAATGCGTCAGCGGCGCGCCCGCTGGGGCGTTTTTCATTCAACATGGTTTGGATGCCTTAAATTATCTATTAGTGCGCAATCTTCTTTACAATGCACTATTCGGCACTGCCGAGTGCATCCGGCAAAACCGGCTGCATGTAGAACATTGGCACAATATAGACTGAATTGTGTTGATAATTCGCAAATTTGTAAAGAAAAACCGAGGAATACATTGTGACGATCAGCAGCATGACCGGCTACGCCGTGACTACCCGCGAAACCAGCGGCGGAACGCTCACCATCGAAATAAAGAGCGTCAATTCGCGTTTTTTGGATCTGCAATTTCGCATCAACGATGATTTGCGCACGCTGGAACCTGCTTTGCGCGAAGCCATCATGGCGCACGCCACGCGCGGCAAAGTGGAATGTCGCCTCAGTTTTAGCCGCAAACTCGGTTCCGGCTCCTCGCCTGCATTGAATTCTGCGGTATTAAACAGCGTAGCCTGCTTGCAGGACGATATTCGCAGGCAATTCCCGGATGCGCATTCTTTGACCGTCAGTGAACTGCTGCGCTGGCCCGGCGTGATTGAGGAAGCGGTGATCAGCCTGGATACGCTGCAAGCCGATGTTGCGTCAGCCATGGCCGATACGATAGTGGCCTTTGTCGAGAGCCGCAGGCGCGAAGGCGCCGCCTTGCAAACCATGCTGGAGTCGCGTATCGCCGACCTGGAAGCGATCGTCTTGCGCATCACCCCGCTGATGCCGCAAATCGTCGCGCAATTCCAGCAAAAAGCCAACGACCGCATGCAGGAGGCGCTGGGGTTGGCGGTGCAACATGCCACCCCGTCGGCAACGTCGTCGATTTCACGCGACGAAGCGCTGGAGCGCATCCGCCAAGAGGTAACGCTGTACGGCATCCGCATTGATATTTCCGAGGAATTAACACGTCTGGATGCGCATTTGACCGAAACCCGCCATATACTGAAAAAAGGCGGCCAGGTCGGCAAACGTCTTGATTTCATGATGCAGGAACTCAACCGCGAAGCCAACACGGTCGGCTCGAAAGCAGCATCGAAAGAATTGTCCGACTCGTCGATGGCAATGAAATTGCTGATCGAGCAAATGCGCGAACAAGTGCAAAACCTCGAATAATCAATCCGCCCCGATTAAACCCGACCAAACTCTATTAACGAGCATGCTCATGTCAAATGCCCCTATTTCCACCGGCAGCCTGTTCATGGTGATAGCGCCATCCGGCGCAGGCAAATCCACTCTGGTCAATGCATTGCTGGCGCAAGATTCCGCCATCAGGCTATCCATCTCCTATACCACGCGCGCGCCTCGCCCCGCCGAGCAGCATGGTCGCGAGTATTATTTCACGTCGGTCGAGGATTTTCTGGCGCGCCGCGCGATGGGCGAATTCCTCGAATCGGCCGAAGTGCATGGCAATTTTTACGGCACCTCGCGCATTTTGATTGCCGATCAAATGAAAGCAGGCACCGATGTGTTGCTGGAAATTGACTGGCAAGGCGCGCAGCAAGTAAAAAAACAGTTCCCCCATGCGGTCGGCATTTTCATTCTGCCACCCTCCATAGTTGCACTGGAAGAACGTTTACATAAGCGCGGACAAGATGACGACAAGGTGATTACCCGACGTATTTTGGCCGCCGGCGGCGAAATCGCGCACGCGCCCGAGTTCGAATATGTTATTATTAATCAAGAGTTTGCAATAGCATTAGCCGAGTTGAGCGCGATCGTCAGAGCGACGCGCTGCCGCTTCGAGCAGCAAGCGGTGCGCAATGCCTCTCTTTTCGCCCAATTTGGCATACACGCCAATTTAAACGAGTTTAAGCTAATTTAAACTTTAAGCTATTGCCGTAATTTTAGGAGCACATATGGCCCGTATTACCATTGAAGATTGTCTTAAACAGATTCCAAATC
The DNA here is from genome assembly GCA_044445195.1 of Burkholderiales bacterium. Lineage (GTDB taxonomy): Bacteria > Pseudomonadota > Gammaproteobacteria > Burkholderiales > Burkholderiaceae_D > PKWO01. The sequence goes on from JBIODP010000087.1 coordinate 4,468, forward strand.
GCTTTCAGCTAACATTGTGCGCGACGTATCGCGCCCGTCAATTGTTGCAAGGCCACACACCCAAGGTTGACGCCAGAGATAAGCCTACCGTTATCGCCTTGCGCGAAATTGCGGCGAGCAAAATCGGAATTGAAATGCTGAAGAAAGTTCCCTCTTAGGTCCTATCGGCCGCCATGTGGCTGATATCAACCCAGAATGAACCTGACGCCTGCAGATTCTGCTCTATCGGTTGCTCCCGCCAAACGAGCGACAACCCGTCGCTTAGCCCACTCCCAGACTGACCCTGAACCGTCGCCGCCGCAAAACAGCAGCGTGGCGTCGGTTTCGCAACTCAACAGCACGCTGGCTGCCTACCTGACTCCGGCGGAGCTGAAGAAGGTAAAAGAAGCCTATCGTTTTTCCGATGAAATGCATCTGGGGCAGATGCGTAAATCAGGCGAACCTTACATTTCACACCCGATTGCCGTTGCCGAAATTTGCGCCGAATGGAAACTGGACGCGCAAGCGATCATGGCTGCGCTGCTGCATGATGTGATGGAAGACCAGGACGTCAAGAAAGTCGAATTGATCGAGCGCTTCGGCGCTCCCGTCGCCACCCTGGTCGACGGTTTGTCCAAGCTGGAAAAGATTGAATTTCAGAGCCAGATCGAAATGCAGGCGGAAAACTTCCGCAAAATGCTGCTGGCAATGGCGCGCGACGTGCGGGTAATTCTGGTGAAGCTTGCCGACCGCCTGCATAATATGCGCACGCTGGAAGCAATGCCATCGGATAAGAAAAGCCGCATTGCCCGCGAAACAATGGAAGTTTATGTGCCGATCGCGCACCGGCTGGGGTTGAACAATATCTATCGGGAACTGCAGGACCTGGCATTTCTGCACTTGTACCCGATGCGCTACAAGACCTTGTCCAGGGCGGTAAAATCGGCACGCGGCAATCGCCGCGATATGGTTAGCAAGATTCTTGAATCGGTTAAAAATGCCCTGGCGACCGCAGAAATTCAGGCGCAAGTATATGGCCGGGAAAAAACCTTATACGGCATTTACCTCAAGATGCGCAACAAGCACCTGTCATTTTCGCAAGTGCTGGATGTCTATGGCTTCCGCATCGTGGTCGACAGTTTTACCGATTGCTACGTGGCACTGGGCACCCTGCATGCGCTTTATCAGCCGATGCCAGGCAAGTTCAAGGATTATATCGCCATCCCCAAGCTGAACGGCTATCAATCCTTGCATACCACTCTGGCAGGCCCTTATGGCACGCCGGTGGAATTTCAGATACGCACGCAGAACATGAACCGTGTCGCGGAATCCGGCGTAGCCGCGCACTGGCTGTACAAGACCGAGCACAGCAGCATAGGCGATTTGCAGAAGCGCACCGATAAATGGCTGCAGTCTTTGCTCGACATACAAAAACAAACCGGTGATTCGGCGGAATTCCTGGAACACATCAAAGTCGATTTATTCCCCGATTCGGTTTATGTGTTTACCCCAAAATCGAAAATCATCGCGTTGCCGCGCGGCGCCACCGTGATCGACTTCGCCTATACGATCCATACCGATATCGGCGATCACACTGTCTCCGCCAAAATCAACCACGAGCAGACGCCGCTGCGCACTGAACTGCACAATGGCGATATCGTCGAAATTATTACCTTGCCGACATCGCGCCCCAGCCCCGATTGGCTGACTTTCGTGCGCACCGGTAAAGCCCGTTCCGCCATCCGCCACCATTTGCGCACGGTCAACCTGACGGAATCGACAGAACTGGGCCGTCGCCTGCTATCGCTGGCGATGGTCGCGCTCAAGCTCGACCCGGTGTTGCCGGATGCGCTGGCCGAAAAATTGCTGAAGGAATCCAGCGCCAAATCGTTGGAGGAATTGTATGCCGATATCGGCATCGGCAAGCGCATGGCGACGCTGGTTGCCCGGCATGTGCTCGGCCTGATCGAAGGCAGTTCGCCCTTGCATGCGCAATTGCAAAAGCTCGACAGCGAAACAAAATCGAACAAGCTGGCGCCAGTCGTTATCGATGGCGACGAAGGTCCGTCGATCCAGCTTGCCCCCTGCTGCCTGCCGATACCCGGCGATGCCATCATTGGCCAATTGAAAGGCGACAAGGGGATTATCGTGCATACGCTGGACTGCGAAACGGCACAGCGTCAGCGCATCAAAGAACCGGATCGCTGGATCGACGTGGCGTGGGGGCCAGGCTCGAACCGCCGTTTCGATTGTCGCATCATGATGCTGCTGAAGAACGAGCGCGGCGTGCTGGCGCGCGTTGCTGCGGAAATTGGAGAATCGGATGCCAATATCACGTTTGTCGATATGAACAATGACAAAGATCAATTGCTGACGCAATTGCGCTTTACCGTGCAGGTCGAAGACCGCGTCCACCTGGCTCGCCTGATGCGTAATGTGCGACGCATACCCGGCGTTACCCGCTTATTGCGCGAACGCAGCTGACTGCAAACCGAGCCTTTCTTGCAGCCGTTACTGCTGCGCCGGGTAATGCACTTCCAGTATCTCTAATTCTTCCATTCCGGACGGTGTCTGCAAACTGACCGAATCTCCTTCACGCGCCTTGGTCAGTGCCCGCGCGACCGGCGACACCCAGCTAATCTTGCCGTTCAACGGATCCAGTTCGTCAATGCCGAGTATGGTCACCGTATGCCGTTCGCCGGCGCGATTTTCATAGGTTACCGTGGCGCCGAAAAAAACCTGGTCGCTGCCATGATGGATGCTCGGGTCAACCACTTCGGCCAAATCCATGCGTTTGGTCAGAAAGCGAATCCGGCGATCGATTTCGCGCAAGCGCCGTTTGCCGTAAATATAGTCGCCATTTTCCGAGCGATCGCCGTTGGATGCCGCCCAATGGACGATGCGCACGACCTCTGGCCGCAGGACATCGATCAGTTGCAGCAACTCGTCCTTGATGCGCCGGTAACCTTGCGGCGTGATGTAATTTTTTGCGCCTGCGGGAATCGCCGGCAATGCGGCGTCCGATTCGTCATCGTCGTCGCTTTCCTTTACGAATGCTTTATTCATAGATTTTTGCGGCACGGCATGCCGTGCCTCACCCCAAGCGCATTGCATTTATGGGTAAGCACGCGCGATGCTTTCGCTCCATTCAAATGCAGCGACCTGTATCTCATTCAACTCTTCACTCGTTAAATCCAATTTTCGCAGTGCCGGCCTCAATGAGGAACCTGATTCTTCCATCCGCTCTAGGCATTCAACCAGTTTTAGCATATCGCCAAGCTGGCCCTGGCGCGTCAACAGCGCCGCGCGCACCTCGCCAACAACCGGCATCTGTTCCAGTATTTTTTCCATCGGCAAGCCGAACAAGGTATCCATCAACGACATGATACCCACCGTAAATGCCATATCGGCTCTGTTTGGCTCGCCTGGCCTCAGCTTCAGCGTCATCAGTTCCAGCAATTTGCCGCGCGAGCTTGCCAGCAGCAGCAATGGCGAAACGATATGGTCCGTCTTGCTCGATTCTACATACAGCAAAATCTGCAACCAGCGATGCAACTGCCGCCGGCCCAGCACGGTGAGCGCCTGTTGAAGCGAATCTATCCGATGAATAATGCCGGTCGCAGGCGTATTGACCATGCGCAGCAAGGTAATCCCAAGCGCGGCATCATGCTTGATGCTGCGCGCCAGCACCGCATTATCGGCATCGGCATCAAGCTGCGCCATCAGTTGCATGATCGCGATTTGAGACGACGACAATTTTTTGCCGTTCATGATGACCGGCCTGGCAAAATAATAGCCTTGAAAGTAGTCGAAGCCCAGCGACAGGCAAAGTTCGAATTCCTCGATGCGCTCCACTTTTTCAGCCAGCATTATTTTGCCGGCGCTTCTGAAGCGCATGCACAATGCGACGAGATCAGCGCGCTGCATGCCTAAAATATCGATCTTGATGACGCTCACATAAGGCAACAACAGGCGCAAGCCCTCGGAGTCGTCAATCACATCATCCAGTGCAAACTGGTACCCCTCGACATGCAACTCCGCCACCCGCGCAACGACTGCGGGAGTCACCTGGACAGTTTCGAGTATCTCCAGAATCACCTTGTCGGACGGCAAAAACCTGACGAAATCGCTCATCAGCACAACAGCGTCGATATTAAAGAAACCAAGCCGGCTGCCGATCACGTTTTCCATGCCAAGTTCCGACACATGGGCGATCACCGACGCTGTCGCCGACAAATCGTCGCTGACGCCAGCCTCATTGCCGCCCGCGCGGCGAAACAGCAACTCATAGGCAATCAGCGCTTGTTCGCGATTCAATATCGGCTGCCGCGCGAGGAAAAATTCTTCCACCTGCGGCAATTGACACGCGCCGCCTGTATTGGCATTGGAGTCCATACCCAAAGTGCTTGTTTCGCTACTCATTGCTCAAAAAACCTCTTGCCAAATTGAATTCGGGTCGGATGTAAACTTTGCGCACTTGAGGTAACCTGACTTTTTCGGACACTCCTTTTTGGTAAACTTCACCAATGGGAGAGTACATGATGAAACCACGGACATACACACCAGAGC
>JBIODP010000088.1:0-8716 GCA_044445195.1 Burkholderiales bacterium
ACATGACAGCCAAAGCGGGAAATGAAACAAACTCGCCTGCGGCTCAGACAAGTTTCATTCCTGATCCGCTTTGACCGCCATGTTGGCGGCAGCATCCGAGCGTAACCCATCCGGCGCGACCGTATTTTCCGCTTACGCGGATTTTTCTTATTTGACGGAAGAGGCGGTAGTTGTTGAACCAATGTGGCTTGACCAAAAATGACCGCCGGCCGGTTCGTTAAAAATCATATTCTGCATGTCAGCGTTACCCAATAAGCGGACCGTGACGGTTCGCTGTTGGTAGGATGAAAAATTTTACAATCGAATGGCCGGTCCCCAAAAATCGTACTGGCACTAACGACCCAAAGGCGTCATAGAGGTCGCCGGAATGCGGTCATCCAAAGGTGCTCTTAATAACGGTAGGTCGGAAAAGCGCAGCGCATTCCGACGTATGCGCTTGCATGTTCTCATGCGTCGGATAACGCCTTCGGCTCATCCGACCTACGGCCCTGCATCTTGCGACCTAAGGAGCGAAGTAACCGGAGGGGCGGGCGTTCTTGACATAGAGACTCATGACGGTTGTTTCTGCTTAAGATATGTGTTGCAATAATTTCATTAGATTGCCCACGCACGCGACTGTCTCTTCATGGCCGACGACGGCTCTACTGCCAATAACTCTTGCCACGTTTCAAATGCTCGATGGACCCATTGCTCCACCGGACAACAAGTTCTTTGCCAGTGAATGCACCGACGACGTGTTCACCGGGATAGGGACTTGCTGCCGGAAATTCAAATTCAATTTTGGTGCCGCTCACTTTTAGCGGTACAACGGCGGCAAAAGGTGCGCTACCCTCAGCAAACTGAACAAAGACGGTATATGTCGATTCCGCTCCCTCTGCGCTAGGAATGATCATCAACTCCATGCCCAACAAATCACCGCCTTCTTTGTTGTAGGCGAGGTTGCTATAAATTCCTGTCAAGCCAGCGATTCGCTGCCCCGCCGCCAAACTTCCAAAAGTCAGTGTCAAAAGAAATGCAAAGACAATCGGCCTTAGGGCGACAGGAAAAATGTTTCCGACCGACGCAGTAATTGTCGGTGCAACTGATTTGATCACAGTAATTGCCCCAGTATAATTGCTTCTATCGTATCAGATTGATCCTTGCCGTCAGCGTCGCCTTTTGGCCGATAGCGCCAGTTCGGTCTGTTGCCCGATACCGGCCAGAATGTTAAAGCCGTTCACTGGATGATTTCCGCGGTCACGCCAGATCAGTGAACGCCGGTCTGACTATCAAGCCGATCCAGAATGTCCAACGCCGCCTGCACGTCACCTTGCATAGCCAACGTGCGGAATCGATTCTCTGTATCCCATGCCGCCAGTGCCTGGGCGCTCATTTCTTCCATCAGCTTATTCACGCTCAAGCCGCGGCTCCGAGCGAGCGACTTCAGTCGGGACGCAGTATTTTCCGGCAAACGAATAGTTAATGTAGTCATCGTGTTTTCTCCAAATACTCTGCTGGGGTCTGCACCAGCAACCTATCTAATAATAACTCGCCATGCCTGACGTCACGAACATTATGCGTGATGATCGCCGACGCGCCACCGGCGATGGCAAGTTCAATAAGGTGGTTATCCGCCTCATCCGGCAAATTGGGGCGCCAACCGTAATAGACAGTGACCCATCGCCCAACTTTTGCCAAAGCCGCTAAAATTAGTTGCCTCTCGTTGCTGGTGGTAGCGTCAGTCCAGACCGAACGGCCCAGTAAATCTTCGTATTCGAGCCATAAGGCATTTCCAAACAAGGGCTCGATCTTTCCCTGCAACGCTTGACGCAGAACCTCCCTCGAAGCACCGCCTTCCGAGCGCAAGCCTGCAACAAAGACATTTGTATCGATCACAACTGGAGTCATATATGACAGCATATATGCTGTCATTTTGCATTGCAATGTTTTTCAGCCTTTCGTAGGCAAAAATGTAATTTTGATAGTGTCGGCAACCCAATACACGCGATGCACATCAACAAAAAATTAATTGTCAAAAATTTACCAGATTGATGCCTGCCCCGACCGTCTGGCTGAATTGCGCCATTCGTTACAATTTTGCTAATTTATCATTCGCGTAAACGCTGTATTATTGCCACAATAGCACTCTGGCGGCTTTCAGGCAACGGGGCGGCTGGCTGTTGCCGGCCAAAGCGGAAGGTGGGGCAGTTTGTCAATTTGGTAGTGATTTGACAATTTTACGACATAATTTGATATCTTCCTTCCCTTGAAAACAGTGCATATGCGTACAAGCCTAATCGCGAGTATTTTCCTTTGCACATCTTTGGCACAGGCTCAGCAATCCTATCCATTAAACATGGGCCACAAAACGCTTTTGCCAAACGATAAAGTCATTTGTGCGAATGACTCGTTTAATCAGGTTGCGCCTCAAAGCCGTATTTACTTGAAGTCTGGGCGTGTCTTTCTACCGTCTAGTCACGACATCGGCAACTATACAACTTGGATGAATGGCGAAGCATTGGTTGTCTGTAAAAATGGTAAAGGCGATGGTAATTTCACGATCCATAACGTAACTCGCAAAGAGGATCTCGCGGTATTTGAGCTTATGGTGAGTCGCGCCTGTCCGGAGAAATGCCAGCCTGATTCCAAGGTGCCATTGGCACGTGGTCAGAAGCTCATCAGAGCCAGATCAGCACTTTTGGCGAATGGTTGGCATGCTCAAGCAACTGAATTAAAGAATGGGGATGGCGATCGCGAAAATTCTTTGGGCACAGCCGGCGAGTTTTTTGCTAATGGATTCCATGAGGTTGAAGTATGTGCGGGAACCGGAGTATCACCATGTGTCTTCAACTACAGGAATCAAACCGGCGCATGTCTGCGGCTTTTTACGGTAGGAGAGCAGCCTTCTCTGGCAACAGTTTCCGCGTGGTCATATGACTGCCCGTCGAAGGATGCGTTGGGACAGCATGTCAAATAAAGCGGTGAACGTCACGTTGAACGTCTGCTTGCCGATAACCTGAACTTCCGCAAGGGTTAGTGAGTGCCAGTACGATTTTTGGACCGCCGACATTCAAATGTGAAATTTTTTATCCCGCCAACAGCGATCCGTCAATTTCCGCTTATTGGGTCAGGAAAGCCGACATGCAGGAGCTGATTTTTAACGAACCGACCGGTCGCCATTCTGGGCTAAGCTGTGAGTGGTTCGACACCGAGCGCCAATTTCGTTAAATGGTAAAAAATCCGGGTAAGCGGAAAATACGGTCGCGCCGGATGGGTTACGCTCGGATGCTGCCGCCAACATGGCGGTCAAAGCGGATCAGGAATGAAACTTGTCTGAGCCGCAGGCGAGTTTGTTTCATTTCCCGCTTTGGCTGTCATGTTGGCGGGAACCCGTAGGGCAGCATCCTTGCGTTCGCCTTTCTTTGGTTACTTTCTTTTGGCGAAGCAAAGAAAGTGACTAGCCGCCGGGCTACCCCCGGCATCTCCCCACGGAGAACAAAACAATCAAGTTCTCTTATCGAAACGCAGAGGGCTGCAAAGCCCAATTCTCTACGCACTGCAGAAAAGTTGTGAAGAATGATCAGCACACTTGGCGCTTACCGAGCTTATCCTTCAGCCAGCTTAGCGAACGATATCCGCGCCGCAGCCAGCGTCGCTTCAATGATTGCGTCGTCATGCTGCGCAGAGGTAAACCCCGCTTCAAACGCCGATGGCGCAAGATAAACGCCCTGTTCCAGCATGGCATGGAAAAAGGCATTGAATTGCGATTTGTCGCAGGTCATCATTTCGGTAAAGGTCGCCGGGATTTTTTCCGCAAAATACAGGCCGAACATGCCGCCGACCGAGTTGGCGCAAAAATGGATGCCGGCCTGTTTTGCCGCTTCCGACAGCCCCTGTGTCAACTTGACTGTTTGCGCGCCGAGCGACGCGTGGAAGCCGGGAGCCTGGATCAGTTTGAGGGTACTCATGCCGGCGGCAACCGCGACCGGGTTTCCGGACAGCGTGCCGGCCTGGTACACAGACCCCAGCGGTGCCAGATGCGCCATCAGGTCGGCGCGTCCGCCGAAGGCGGCTACCGGCAGGCCGCCTCCGATTACTTTTCCGAGCACGGTCAAGTCCGGCACGATGCCATACAGCGATTGCGCGCAGCCCAGTGCGACCCGGAAACCCGACATCACTTCGTCAAAAATCAGCAGTGCGCCATATTGGCTGCATAGGCGGCGCATGGTGTCCAGGAATTCCGGCGTGGCGGGCAGCAAGTTCATGTTGCCGGCAACCGGCTCCACGATCACACAGGCGATCGTGTCGCCCTTGGCATGGAATACCTCTTCAAGCTGCTGCGGATTATTGTAGTCCAGCACCATCGTGTGTTTGGCGAAATCCTCAGGCACGCCGGCGGAAGTCGGGTTGCCGAAGGTCAGCAGCCCGCTGCCGGCCTTGACCAGCAGGGAATCGGCATGCCCGTGGTAGCAGCCTTCAAATTTGATGACGGTGTCGCGGCCGGTGGCCCCGCGCGCCAGGCGCAGGGCGCTCATGGCGGCTTCGGTGCCGCTCGATACCAGCCGCACTTGCTGGATAGACGGCACCAGCTTGCAGATTTCCTCAGCCATCTCGATTTCGCCCTCGGTCGGTGCGCCGAAGCTGAGGCCGCGCGCAGCGGCTTCCTGCACTGCCTGAATCACCTGCGGATGGGCGTGACCGACGATGGCCGGGCCCCAGGAGCCGATATAGTCGATATAGCGTTTGTCGTCGGCATCCCAGAAGTAAGGTCCGAGCGCACGGGTAATGAAACGCGGCGTGCCGCCAACCGAACGGAAAGCGCGCACCGGTGAATTGACTCCGCCGGGAGTGGAAAGTTGGGCGCGGGCGAATAAGGTATCGTTTTTGGAAGAAGTTGTCATGGAAGAGTGTTAATGAAAGTGTCAGGTTAATTAGGAGAGTCGGGCTCGCGAGCCCAAAAGTAGCGATTCAGTACAAGCTTGCCCATGCCCAGACGCTGTGCATGGGCGATCGCCGCAACAGTGAATTCCTGCGCCTCGAGCACGGCAGCGGGAACGTCCAGCCCATTGGCCAGCATGGCGGCAATCGCCGCCGACAGCGTAGCGCCGGCGCCGGCGAAAGAACCGGGAGTGCGTTGCCAGTTGTCATGACGGACGACGCCCGATTCGTTGAACAGGGTATTGGCAACTTCATGCATATCGCAAGGCGTGCCGGTGACGAATAAGTATTCGCATCCCATTTCGATCACCCGTATGGCATCCACGGCCAAGGTATCCTCCTGGGACTGTTCGCGCCAGGTTTCTGCAAATCTGCCGAGTTCTACGGTAGAGGCTATCAGGATGGTGGTCTGCGGGATGAGCAGTTCACGCATGGCAACCAGTATGTCTTCACTGTCCAGCCCCTGGTCCGGCATGGCGGAGACGAATGGGTCGAGTATCAACGGAATATCCGGGTAGTCCGAGACTATTTCCGCAATGACGGATACATTTTCAATGCTGCCGACTGCGCCGACCTTGAAGGCGGCAACCGGCATGTCTTCCAGCACCACCCTTGCCTGATCGGCAACCCATTCGGCATCAATGACTTGCATATCCTCAATACATGCCGTGTCGCCGATCAAAATAGCGGTAATGACGGAAAGGCCATGACAACCCATCGCGGCAAAGGACGCCAGATCGGCCTGTATGCCGACGGCGCCTACCGGATCGGTGGCGCCAAAGGTTAAAATAAGCGGAGGAGTTTGGTTTTGCACAGCGGGTAGATTAACATATCGAATTTTGCATTTTACTAGAAGGACACTCAGTCGTGAGCACTAACGAAACATTGAACGAAGAATTCCACACGTGGATGTGCCTGATCTGCGGCTGGACCTATGAGGAATCGCTTGGATTGCCGGAAGAAGGCATTCCGGCGGGTACCCGCTGGGCCGATGTGCCGATGAATTGGGTCTGCCCGGAATGCGGCGCGCGCAAGGAAGATTTTGAGATGGTCGCTTTATAGCCTGCCAGGTTGCCTTAAAAGTCGATATTCATGAGCAGGTCGTAGTTATGATGATATCGGCAAAAATTTCCTGATGGCATCTTAAAGGGAAAGTGTTGAAATAGCGGTAAAACTGCTAAAATGAAGTCATGATGAAGTCAATTAAACATCGAAAACAACGCACTTCGCCTGAAGACATGCCCGGTTTTTCCAAATCTCAAGACGACGAAGGCACGCTCGAATTAAATTTGTCGAATCACTTCCTGATTGCCATGCCGTCGATGCTGGATCCGATTTTTGGCGGAAGTGTCGTGTATCTGTGCGAGCATAATGCCGGCGGCGCTTTGGGCGTGATCATCAACAAGCCGACCGACATGACCCTTGATGTATTGCTGGACCGCATCGATTTAACATTGGAGATTGCGTCTGACGGCATTCCGCTCGATCATAAGCCGGTCATGCTTGGCGGCCCGGTTCAGGTTGAGCGGGGATTTGTCTTGCATACTCCAATCGGACAGTTCTCTTCAATGATGGCAGTGAGCGACGACATTGTGCTCACTACCTCCAAAGACGTGCTGGAGGCGGTTGCGCACGGCACCGGCCCGGCCCACATACTGGTCAGCCTGGGTTGTGCCGGCTGGGGCGCCGGCCAGCTGGAGCAGGAGATTGTCCGTAACGGCTGGCTCACCGTGCGCGCCGATCCGCGCATTGTGTTCGATTTGCCGATCGAAGAGCGCTTCGGCGCCGCCATGCGGCTGCTGGGGGTCGATCCGATGATGTTGACAGGCGAGGCAGGGCATGCATGACATGCATGACTCGGTCTGCATTGCCGATTAGCCGATGGAGACACTATTGGGATTTGATTTCGGTCTCAAGCGCATCGGTGTTGCAGTCGGCAATTCGTTTATCCGCCAGGCTCAGCCGCTGACGATAGTCACGGCAGCCACCAACGATGCCAAATTTGCTGCCGTCGAAAAGCTGGTGAAAGAGTGGCAACCGGCCCGTTGCATAGTCGGGTTGCCGCGTCATCCAGACGGGGCAGAGCATGAGATGACCGTGCGTTGCCGCCGTTTTGCCAATCAATTGCAAGGCCGCTTCGGGGTCGCTACGGTGCTGGTCGATGAACGGTACTCGTCGGCAGTCATTCCTCACGAGAGGGGGGAGCCGATCGATGCGCAAGCTGCCGCCATCATTTTGCAACAATATTTCGATGAATATGCCGAACCCTGAACTCAATGCCGAGGCGCTGTACCACACACTCGCAAAACAACTGACGACCAGCCTGGCGCAGGCTGAAAACATTGCCTTGGTCGGTATTTATTCCGGCGGCGCCTGGCTTGCAGAACGGCTTGCCGCCGATTTGCAGTTGAAGGAGCGGCTCGGCTTTATCGACGTCTCATTCTACCGGGACGATTATGCAGAGAAGGGTTTGCACGCGAACGTGAAACCGACCCAGATTCCATTCGATGTCGACGACGCGACCATCGTTCTGGTGGACGATGTGCTCTATACAGGACGCACGACCCGCGCCGCAATCAACGAACTGTTCGACTATGGCCGGCCGCGTAAAATCATGCTGGCCGCATTGATCGACCGCGGTGGGCGCGAATTGCCGATTGCCGCTGATTTCGTGGCCGATAAAATGTCGCTTTCCAAAGATCAGTCGCTGGAACTGCAACGCGCCGACGACGGCAGCTTTTCGCTGACGGTACGCCATGTATAACCCGCAACTCAATACCAACGGCGAGTTGCAACACTTGCTGACCATCGAAGGCCTGCCGAAATCAATCATCGATCATATTCTGAATACCGCATCGTCGTTTGTCGGTATCGGCGATCGCGAAGTGAAAAAAGTGCCGCTGATGCGCGGCAAAAGCGTATTTAATTTATTTTTCGAGAATTCGACGCGCACCCGCACCACGTTTGAAATAGCAGCCAAGCGTTTGTCGGCAGACGTGGTCAATTTGAATATTTCCGCCTCAAGCACCAGCAAGGGCGAATCGCTGCTCGATACGATCGATAATCTCGCCGCGATGCATGCCGATATGTTCATCGTCCGGCACGCACAATCGGGCGCCCCCTACCTGATTGCCAAACATCTGGCCGATACGCGGCAACCGCATGTGCATGTGGTCAATGCCGGCGACGGCCAGCATGCCCATCCGACCCAGGGCTTGCTGGACATGTACACGATTCGCCATTACAAAAAAGATTTCACCAATCTGACCGTGGCGATAGTCGGCGATATCCTGCACAGCCGGGTTGCGCGCTCCGACATCCACGCATTGACCACGCTGGGCGTGCCGGAAGTGCGCGCCATCGGCCCGCACACCTTGCTTCCCTGCGGACTGAAACAAATGGGCGTGCGCATATTTACCGATATCCACGAAGGCCTGAAAGACGTCGACGTTATCATCATGCTGCGTCTGCAAAACGAGCGCATGAACGGCGGGCTATTGCCCTCTGCGAAGGAGTTTTTCAAGAGCTACGGTTTGACCACGGAGCGCCTTGCATTGGCAAAGCCGGATGCGATTGTGATGCACCCCGGGCCGATGAACCGCGGTGTTGAAATCGAGTCGGCGGTAGCGGACGGCGCCCAGGCAGTGATCTTGCCGCAGGTGACTTTCGGCATTGCCGTGCGGATGGCGGTAATGAGTATCCTGGCCGGAAATTAAAGAAAAATAACCATGAAACTCCACATTGCAAATGGACATGTGATCGATCCTGCCAACGGCGTCAACGCCAGGAAAGATATTTA
>JBIODP010000089.1:0-8704 GCA_044445195.1 Burkholderiales bacterium
GTTACACCTGATGGATGAACTCAAGAAAGTCAAACGCGTGATTGCAAAGGGCATGGCAACCGCGCCGCATGAAATTTTACTGATCATCGACGGCAACACCGGGCAAAATGCGCTGACCCAGGTCAAGGCTTTCGATGACGCGCTGGGCTTGACCGGCCTGATAGTCACTAAACTGGATGGCACCGCCAAAGGCGGCATTCTGGCGGCGATTGCCAGGGTCAGGCCAGTCCCGGTATATTTTATTGGCGTAGGCGAAAATATCGAAGATTTGCAGCCGTTCAATGCGCTTGAGTTTGTGGATGCCCTTCTGAGTTGACAATGATCGAATTTCACCAGGTTACCAAACGCTATTCCGCGCACAGCGCAGCCTTATCGGACGTCAGCTTGTCGATCGGTAAAGGCGAGCTCATCTTTTTGGCGGGACCGTCCGGCGCCGGGAAATCGACTTTACTTAAAATGATTGCAGCGATGGAACGCCCCAGCTCCGGCAAGGTGCTGGTCAACGGTCAGGACATCGGCAAGCTGAAGACATCCGGCCTGCCGTATCTGCGACGCAACCTGGGTTTGATCCTGCAACAGCAGCGCCTTCTGTTCGACCGCGATGTGTTGAGCAATGTGATGCTGCCGCTGATGGTCTGCGGCGCAACCGGGGCAGATGCCAAAAAACGCGCATGCGCGGCGCTTGACAAAGTCGGCATGCTCGACAAGGCTACGTCTGAACCGCTCAGCCTATCCGGTGGCGAACAACAACGGATTGCCATCGCCCGCGCGATTGTCAACCGTCCGCAAATTATTCTCGCAGACGAACCCACGGCCAATCTCGATCGCGGCAATGCCGACAAGGTGCTGGATGCGCTAAAAGCATTCCACGAAGTCGGCGTAACCTGCCTGATCTCAACCCATGACGAACCGGCTCTGACACAGGCTAGCCGCGTGATTCACCTTGATCAGGGGCGCTTGATCGGAGCTGAAGGCAATCCGGCAATGCGGGAGATCGCATGATTACCTTGGTACGACAGCACGCATTTGCGCTGAACCGGGCATTGCGCCACCTGTTCCAGCCGCGTAGCGGATTTTTGTTAAATGTTGTCGTGGTGGCCATTGCCTTGGCCCTGCCCTTTGCCGGACTGACCCTGCTGGAAAACGTGCGCCCGCTGTCCGAGCAATGGACAGTTGAACCTGAGATCAGCATTTTTATGGCGCTGGACGCGCCGCGCGCAAAAACGATAGCGCTGGCAACAACTATCCGCAAAATCATCAACGATGACAAAGACCATGCGAAGCTCGAATTCGTGCCTCGTGAAAAAGCATTGGACTCGCTAAAAGACAAGAGCGGCATGACCGATGTATTGGATACACTCGGCTCTAACCCGCTACCCGACAGCTACGTGCTTAAATTGACTGGATTCACAAACGCGCTCAATGCGGCGCGAGTCGATGCCCTGGCCGCGCAATTGAAAGCCTTGCCTGACGTTGATAACGTGCAAATAGACTCAACTTGGGTGAAACGGCTGGCGGCCCTGCTGCATGTGATGCAATTGGCCCTGCTGTTTCTAGCATTGACGCTGGCCGTAGTGGTGGTCGCCGTGGTATTTAACACCATCCGCCTGCAGGTGATGACGCAGCGAGAAGAAATCGAAGTGGCGCGTCTGGTTGGCGCCACAGACGCATTTATTTGCCGCCCATTCTATTACAGCGGTGCGCTGCTGGGCTTGTGTGCCGGTGCGGTAGCGCTGGGAATCATCGCTCTGGCGCTGCAACCGCTGAATACCGCGATTGACGAATTTGTTCGCTTGTATGCTTCTGAATTCAGGTTGGTGCCGTTGGGGATGCTTGCCTCTTCAATACTGCTGGGATTGAGCGCTTCGCTGGGACTGATCGGGGCTTTGCTTTCGGTGCAGCGGAATTTGGCACGCTTGTCCTGACAGAAACTTTTGTTCGCAAAAGATATTTTTGAGACGATTTCCCCCCTTTAAACCGGCTTTATGCAGGCAATTTGACAGAAATCAAACCTGAAATCTCCGTGTTAAATACCCTGAAATAGTGTCATGTGCTTGAGAGTTCATTTTGAATGAACTTTTATACTGCAAGCGGTTCATATAACTATGGTAATAGTTTTGATGTTATGGCAATGAACTGCGATAGTATTTTTACTATCGCCCTATTTGTAATCGTTTATTAGCACTCGCTACCAGAGAGTGCTAACATATTGCAATCAGGTGTTGGTTCGACGCTTTTCCATCACCGCATCAATCGGGACGCAAGGAGAATTTATGAATGCTGCACTAGCACAGACCGCATTGAGCCCAGCCGGAAACCCGCTGGCACTCGGCTTTTCTGGAAATTTGGGCAATATCGATGCCTATATTTCAGCTGTTAACCGTTTGCCGATGTTAAGCAACGAGGAAGAAATTTCTTTGTCGCGCAACTTGCGTGAAAGCAACGATCTGACTGCTGCGCAATCGTTGATTTTATCGCATCTGCGCTTGGTGGTATCCATTGCACGCGGCTATCTGGGCTACGGTCTGCCGCATGCCGACCTGATCCAGGAAGGCAATATCGGGCTAATGAAAGCGGTCAAGCGCTTCGATCCGGATCAAGGCGTGCGCCTGGTGTCCTATGCCATGCATTGGATCAAGGCTGAAATACATGAATATATCCTCAAAAATTGGCGCATGGTCAAGGTTGCCACCACCAAGGCGCAACGAAAACTATTCTTCAATTTGCGTAGCCATAAGGAAGGGCTGGACTCGATGACGCCGGTCCAGGTCGACTCGTTGGCCACCATGCTGAACGTCAAGCGTGAAGAAGTCATCGAAATGGAAACCCGCCTGTCCGGTCGCGATATTGCGCTGGAGTCGTCCGGCAACGATGAAGACGACAAGTTTTCACCCATTGCTTATCTGTCTTCGAATAGGCAAGAACCCACTAAAGTGCTGGAAGCGCAACAGTTTGACCGCCTGCAAACGGAAGGGATAGCCTCTGCTTTAAGTAAGCTCGATGCCCGTTCGCGCCGCATCGTGGAGGCACGCTGGCTGGCCAACGATGATGGTTCAGGCGCTACCTTGCATGACCTGGCGGACGAGTTTGGCGTATCGGCCGAACGCATACGCCAAATCGAAACCGCCGCATTGAAAAAAATGAAGGGCTCGTTGGCTGCTTACACGTAAGGGCAGGTAATGGTATAGGCCGTAAAGGCGCAATGCCTTTGCCGGCCTGGTCCAGCTTATTTCTGCTACTTTAGCGGGCGTTGCGATTTATGGTAACCGACCATGCCGCCCCAAATGCTTTTTTTGCAAGTTACATTGGTGAAACCAACCAGACGAAATACCTCGGACAATTCTTCCGGCGTATAGAAATTCATGATCGCATCCTTGAAATAGAGGCGACACTTTCTGGACGCATCGGTCGATCCGAAAATTATTGCGGTCCAGCCCACCGAAAGACGCAAGAAATTCAGATAAAACCATTCGACAATACGCGTGCTTGGCTTCAGCATGTCGCAATGGTAAAAGTGTCCGCCCGGCTTCAGCACGCGCAAAATCTCCGGCAATACCTTGTCCAATTGCAGATGGCGCGATGCGGCTTGCAGCGTAACCACATCGAATGAACCATCCGGAAATGGAAGTTTATGCACGTCCTGGATCACGCTATCGATATGAACGCCGTATTTTTGAGCGCGGACCTGGCCTTCTTCCTGCATTTCCTTGCTGCGATCGATCGCCGTGACGGAAATACCGGGTTCCTTCTGCAAAAGCCTGATTCCAATATCATTCGTGCCACCGCAGACATCGAGAGCTTTGTAGCCCGGCTTCAACTCTATCGTCTTGACAAATTGCCACACCCACAATTCCCATAAACCCAAACTCGCGACGATATTTCCCGAGCGGTAGTACTTGGGCACATCTTCAAAAACCTTGGGAATCAATTCGCCCCACGTTTTGGAAAAAAGCGAACGCCTGCGTTTTTCCCGTTGATCGAAACTTGCCGGCGTCATCGAAGCGGATCCGACGTTTTTCATAACAAACCTCCATTTAATAGCCTAAAAAGTACGCTAGGCATCGATATTCAGCTTACTTCTTGACAACGATGGTGGCATTCTGAATCAACAGCGGATAAGCGTAGCCCGCGCCAAAGTCCTGATTTATCGCCACCACACCGGAAACGGTAACGTGGTCCAACACATTAGCGGTTTGCTGGCTGGTGACGACCAGATCGTTGCTTTTTGCATCGCCCGTTCCATCCTGCACATGAATCCAGTTACGCCCCATGATGCCGTTGTTGACTTTTACTACCTTGCCCTGGACCACCACCGTCTTGCCGACCAGAGTTGCCTTGTCATGGTATAGGACCGCGACGGTCTTCAGATTGACTTCTCCTCCGGCGGATGCGGCGAGTGACGTCAGCCCCAGGATAAAAATCAGCCCAGTAAGCGCGGTTGGTAGAATTTTCATGGCCATTCCTTAAAAAATGAGAAAAAATCAACCCCGCGGCTATTCGCGGGGTTAAAAACCTTCATTATCGGCTCAAGAACCGAAAAAGCCTATAGCTACCAGGACTAAAAGCAACAAGCCTATGGAAAGTAATGTCAGGCCAAGTATCTTCGAACCCCGCGTCATCGGACCCGACGGCGTATCCACAAGGTACTTGCTGAGTTCGCCTGTGCGGACCAGCCGGTTGTATTGTTCCGTATGCTCGCGCCGGAACTCTTCGATCGACTGGACGCCGGTAAACATGACGACGTCAGGCGGCGGCATCTTGTCCGGACGGAAATGGTTGTTGAAGAAGTGAACCGTGAACAGGAACACTGCGCAGAGGAACGCTTCCTCGCCGTGCACCAGCATGGTTACATTGAACACCCAGCCAGGCAGATACTGCGCCGTCACGTTCGGGAAGGCCATCATCATGCCGCTTCCGCCGATGATGAACATACCCCAGAACACTGCCCAGTAATCGAACTTCTCCCAGTACGTCCAGCGCTCAAGCGTCGGCCGCGGCCCCAGGTTCAGGAACCACTTGAACATGCCCACGATGTCGGCTAAATCCTTCCAGTTCGGCACCAGCGAATCGGGGCCGAAGAAGTTGAAGTTCTTCCCTTTGCGGACAATGTTGATACACACGCCGATCAAATGAAGGCCGAAGATGCTGAGCATGGTATAGGCGGAGGCACGGTGGATGAGGCCAGCAATATGCGGACCGCCGACCAGATGAACGACGATGCCCGCCCATGCCGTTTGCGCATAAAACACTGTCATGCCGGTAAGAATCAGCAGCATCACGCTGATCGCGAAGAACAGGTGGCCGATACGCCAGATCAATCCGAAGCGGCGCACCGACTTGCCGACTTCGTCCTTGGGCAAGTCCTCAAGACGCACATGAGGACGCGCCCGGTGCAGGTGACGGTCCATGTATTCCCGGAACCACCAGAGCAGCGTATGCGCCCAGAAGAATGCAAACACGCCCACCAGCAGCCAGACCATGAAATGGCCGGCAAACCAGACCTGCGGATAATGTGTGCGGTCTTCGGCATTGGCATGCGGGCCGAAACTCAGGAAGTTCTCGCTCGCCACCGGAATGATCTTGCCATTTTCCGCGGCCATCGGCTTGCCGTTGTGGCACTGGCGGCAGGTTTTGAGGCGGTTCTTGTCGCTCACCCTGGAGTGCGTGTCAGTCACCTTGGTGATGGTGTGGCTGCCGTGGCAATCGAAGCACTTTGCCGTATAGGCATAACCGAGCCGATTGATCTGGCCGTGGTAGGTGCCCATATAGGTCTTGAACTGTTCCGTGTGGCAACTGCCGCAATTAGCCGTGATGACCAGCCTGATTGGGTCGGCCAAAGTATTGCCGATGGAATGCGTGGTATGGCAATCGACGCAGACTGCCGCCTTGAGATTGCCTTTTCCTTGCGACTCCTTACCGTGAATCGACTTCTTGTAGTCGTCCAACTCGTCCGAATGGCACTTCTCGCCGCACAGCGCCGGCGTGCTCAACCGCCATTGGTCATAGGCCAGCGTGTCTCTGGGCGGCACCATGAACGAGTGCGTATCGTGGCAATCGTTGCAGGTGGCATTGACGCGCGTCTTGTCTTCCTTGCTGGGGTGGGCGTGCAAGGAATTTCGATAGGCAACCATGTTCTTGGCCACCTTGTCGAGCCCAGGCGTAAGCGGCTTACCCTCAGCCTGCATCTTTTTCGCCAGCGCCTCATGGCACGCCGAGCACTCGACCACTTTTTGTCCCGCTGCCACCTTGTGCGGAACAGTGGAATCGATAATTTCCGTATGACAAGCCACGCATGCCATCTTGGCATGCACGCCTTTGCCGAATTTGTCCGGATTGATCGCGTTAAGGGCGCGCTCGCCCGCTTCAGCCTGTATTTTGAGTTTTTCCTTGCTGCCGTCATGGCAGGAAAGGCAGGTGGCGTTGTCGAGGCCGGCTGGTTCTGCCATGGCTTGCGCCTGAAAAAGCAAGACCGCGCCGAGAACGACTCCGGAGACGATGGAAGTGACAAACTTACCTAGGTTCATAATCCGTTATTCCTGTTAAACGCTTTTACGGGTAGAAAAAAGGGGGCGACAATTCTGCTCCCGACACTATTAAAAAAAACGCCTGCGTCAAGGTCACACTGAAAATCCGGGTATCCTGATGCAGATCCTGAATGACTTTCGTTCCATCCGAAAAAGTCAAGCCTGCCCAACTATAGCCAATGACCTTCCGGACCGAGTATATCAGGTTGGAGAACCCAGTTTCACATAGGGAGAAAGTGTAGCCAAGTGTTGACGGCCCTACAATCAGCACGGGATTAAAATGGCTATAGGAAAATTCCTATTGTCTGTGCGCCCTCGGCAACAGCGCATCCAACGCTTTCAGCGCATCATGTATCTCATGCGTCTCATGTATCGCGTGTATTGCAGATGACTCGCGCGCCGCCAACAAGGTAGTTTCGAGCATCGCCAGCCGGTCGCGAATGGCGGCAAGCCGAACTCTGTCCTGCTCCCTATGGAATCCCGCCAGGTCGAGTATCTGATGGCGATCGCTGATTTTCGGGTCCGCCGTAAAATCCAGTCGATAGGATTTCCCCATTAGCGTCATGAACTGGCGCAGTATTGAATATATATGCCGCCGCCAGATGAAATCAACTGCCACCAGGGCAAGCAGGTTCACCACGAAAAATATGCCCAGGAGAATCAGCGCTTCATGCACTAACTGGCTCATCATGGGAGCGGCCTCGGCCAGATGCACCCGATACAGGTTTTCTTCAATGATCCGGTTCATGTGCCGGTACATCGTCCATGCCAATCCTGCCGCGAGCCCCGCTTCGAGAACCACGAGCCCGATCAGCAGGAATTTCTGAAAGATTTCATCGACATAGCGGGTTTTGCGCAGGCGATGGGCTAGATTGATTTTCGGTACCGGGATCATAGGTCGTGGCACTGGGCGCAAAGAGATGAGTGGTCGTTTGGCAGGACGAGCTGGCCATGCTGTTGCGTGTATGCCTGATGGCAAGACACGCAGCTCAGTTTGCCATTCGGCAGCCATATCTCCTTTGGAAGCGCGCCTTTGGCATGAAATCCACGGTTCATGGAAGCGATCTGATAATCGCTCCCAATCGGATGATTCGCCGCACCGCTGCTGTGGCGAACAATTCCTTTTTGGCTAACCGTGACACCGGCGTCAACCTGATTGTTATGGCAACCCATGCATTGCAGCGATAACGCGTCGATGTTGGTATTTTTCTGCATTTGCTTCATGTCGACCAGCGCGTGCCCCGATTGCTGCAGCGAAATCCCGGCATCTTTCATGTTATCGAAGAATGCCGGATCATGACAGACAAGGCAAAGGTCCTTGCCGCGCTTGTCGCCACGGATCAAGCCCGGCTCCGTTCCATGCACATCATGGCAGGTGCTGCAGGTCATGTCTTTTTTCCAGTCCAGCGGATACGCCGCCGGCAAAGCGCGCGTCGGCGTAAAACCGGTAGGATGACTCATTCTCTTGACATTTTTGTGACATACGCCGCACAGCACCTCTTGCGAGGCAATCAGCCTGCCGGCTTGAGTCGGGTCTACACCTTTTCCGGACAAATGACAGTTGTTGCAAGCCACCCCCGACAGATGCGGAGCGCCGCCAAAACCGGCAAATATCCAGGTGACCGTACACAGGAGAAATGCAGCGGCAAACCAGGCTAATAACGCTCTATAGCTGTGCACGGCGTTCGATCTCCTGCAACTGGGCAAGCGCAGCGCGTAAAGCAACCGTATCTACCTCGTCGTCCGTTTGCAATAGCTGCTCGCACCGATCGAGCGCCTCCCTCAAAGACCGGTAATGTTCGCGCAATTTTGCCTGGCTCGCGTCAAACTCGCGCCACTCGCGCTGCAGCATATCGGTCCGCCGTATCGTCACGGGTATGGTAAAGGCGTGCTCGATGATCCATTTCAGGTTTTGAGAAAATTTGAAAAGCGGCCCTGCAATGCGAAAACTGCTGTAGAGCGCAATAACCCAGGTGGAGACTGAAGCAATAACCACCATCCACAATCCGAAAACAAGAATTGCCGGCCCCAGACCCTGCCTGACCAGATTGTTGTCGAAGATAATGCGGGCATAATCAGCGCTCCGCATATCCGCGATCAGGAATACCGCCGGCAGCAACCCTACGCAAGCGACCACGCCCACGCACAAGGCAATTTTTGCCACCCACTTCAGATGAAAC
>JBIODP010000090.1:0-8678 GCA_044445195.1 Burkholderiales bacterium
ATCGCCAGCGCCGTCATTCGCGCCTCGGCAACGTTCCGCCAGCGTTGTTTGCTGAAAATTTCAGCAAACAGCCACAGGCGGCTTAAGAAACGAGTGTCCGCTATTGACAGTAAACCTCAAATAGCACCCACCTTAACACCTATCGGTGAGAACTTATCTTGCCCCGAGCTATCTCCCAAAAGCGCATTGCAAACAAATCAGTTAGAGACTACGCTCGCTTGTAAACATTTGTCAAGTTTTATGTTTGCGTTGTGTTGCGGCTCGGATTATTTCACTGGTCTCGTCTTTCGGTAAATCGCTGAACATGACGAGAGGCTTCGATGGCTGGATCAGTCCTTAGTACACGGCCATAATCGCAGACATGGTAGTCGTTGAGCTTTAAGGCCGAACCAGCGTCTGCAATCCGAACTATAGCTGTCTTGCCATCGAGGAACCGCCACCGGCTGCAAAGGCCGAGGACTTGCAGGTGAGCTGTCATCACGAACGACTACTGTATTTGTCAGCCGACTTCTGGAGGAAATGGATTTGCATATTCTGGCATATAATATGAAGCAGATAATAAATATTATGGGAGTCGAAACGTTGATTGTAGCGATGGCAGAATAGGCGATATCCTTCGTTCGCAAACTTAGGAAAGAATAGCTGAGCGCCAATGATCGCACTTCAATAGAATATCAGCATTTTACGCAACCTCGGTCGCGAAGAGTCCGTCGATTTGTTAAATATTGCCGGCGACCAACGACAAGTTTCCAACGGCGGGTCTTTGGGTACAACGGCCGTACAACCCCAAAATCGGCAATGACTGCTATGCCGATAAGCGAGCGGTCGAGCTAAAAGCAGGCAACGGCGGGCCCTGTGAATGGCTGTATTTCGGCTGGCTGACAAGATTGCTTGACATTGTAATGCAATGGATTACAATGTAACCTGCTGGATGACACATATTGATTACTTCATTTCATCACAAGGGGCTTGGTAGATTCTTTACGAAAGGTGATTACCGTGGCATCGCTGCGGCATTTGCCACAAGAATCGAACGAATACTTGATCGACTGGATGCGGCTGTTAAACCAGATGACATGGATTTGCCAGGATACAAGTTCCATCAACTCACGGGTGACCGTAAGGGAACCTACAGCGTGACGGTAACTGGTAACTGGCGTATTACGTTTAAATTCGATGGCGAGAACGCTGTCGATGTAGATTACGAGGATTACCATTGATGAAGTCACTACGCAACCCGAATCGGCGACCAACGCATCCCGGCGCGATACTACGTGAGGATGTGTTGCCTGCCTTGAAAATGACCCAAACAGAGTTGGCTGGATTGCTAGACGTAAGCCGGCTCAGTGTCTCCGATCTGTTGCACGAGCGGCGTGCCTTGTCGCCGGTGATGGCGGTGCGAATTGGAAAGCTGTTGGACACATCACCGGAAAGCTGGTTACGCATGCAGGAAGCACTCGATCTTTGGACTGTTCAACAAGACTCGGTGAAACTTGCCGCGATCAAGCCACTGGACAAAGCACGGCTGATATTGATTGCGGTCTGAAAGGAAACTTACGACTGTGAGAGAGCGATATCGTGAGCACTATTCAGGGCTTGTTCGCCTGGGTACAACTATGGCTGAAATCGGTGATGAAACCTGTTCCTGCTTGTTTTTAATATTTATCTTGAAACCGGCGATGAATCGATTTTCAGGTTCCTGCGGATAGCTTCCATTTTGTCTTTCAGCAGGACATGGTCGTAAATTGCATATTTATACGTTTTATTGAAATCCAGCAGATGACAAATGGCTTCCGCGGTTCGGCCTGAATTCAGGAGCTTGGCGGCGTGGTTCGGGAAAAACTCTATCTCCCATCCATCGACATCGTCATAGCGAGCCGCGTCGGCCACCATGCCAACGGCGTTATCTTCCGCTGCCAGGAACGCCTTGAATGCGGCGGAAAAATCACAGCCGAACCATCTGGCATACGGCACCCATTTGTTGGGTCTCGGGTCCGCCTCATATAAGTAGTAATTCCAGCTGGTTGCGCTTTGCACGCTTTTCAGTATTCCGATACTCACAAAACCATGCAATAGCGCACTCCGGCCTATCATTCGGACGGTGTTTTCGATTTCTTCCTCGTTTGGAAAATATCGCCTCTTGGTCGATGGGCCGGTCGTCCCATCGACATCGACCGAGCAAACGTAATCCAGCAGCGTTCCATTCTTGAAAAGGGCCTCGACGCTGATATTGTCTCCGACTATGAATTGCTGCGCCAGCAACGGTTCATGGTATTCAAATGCATCCATGTATCCATAGTACGACTGCTCATCTTTAAAAATCCGGACGGAATTTCCCCCGCTGGAGTAATTTTCCTTGACGACGATCGGCAGACCGAGCGATTGCAGCGCACTGTGCGCCATCTCCCTGCTGTCGACTCGCCTGAATTCGGGGCTGGGGATGCCGTGTTCGCGACAGTGCTCGGCCAGTCCTATTTTGTTAAGGATCGGCAATGCCGATTGATTCAGGATGGGCAACAGGTGCCACAAAGAGACTATTTTTTCTCTATAAATTTTCCATAAAATAGGATCGTCGCCGATCATTATATGGGCGTACGCGTTATCGTTGAGCAGTTTCAGCAACACACCAAGCAACGAATTCAGGGTGGCGCCGGAATCGATCCAACAGTCGTAAAAACCGTTTCTTACGGCTGGATTATCGACTGTACACAATACGTCGACTTGAAAACCGGCCTGCTTGACCAGATAAGGCATCTCGGTAAGGGTGCTCCAGTTATGGGAGACCAGCAGGACTTTCGGTGCCGGCGTTGCCGGCACGATAGGCCGGGCAGGCGATGCGCCCGGCATCTGCCTGGCAGCCAATTCTCCCAATAACGACAAATTCTGCATCGACAGCAATTGGCAATAGGCCAGCGGCAACGCGCCGGCCCGGCTCACTTCAAGCAAGTCCTCCCCCGACAGATTATTGAGCGCCGCTTCGTCTACCTGAAGCAGGCCAGCGACCTGCTGCTCGCCCTGCGCGGTTTTCAAGGTCACCGGCCATGAGCGAATCAAATTAAATTTCTGCAATGCAGCGCTGGCCGCCGCCGTAGCGAGGCGGCCCTGTTCGATCTGCTTGAGCCCGTCCAATATATCCAGGACGGCTTGGGTCGGCTGTCCATTTTCCGCGAAGAAGCGCTCTCCGCCCGCTCCGTCGGCAACCAGGCCATTGTCTTCATCAATGCATAACACATGCTGCCGATTCCCGGTTTGCATCAGCCGGAAGGGGTGGAAACGAAACATTGCCGGAATGCACTTGCCAAGCCAGGTACCATCTTGCGCGACAAAAAAATTTTTCCCCTGCAGCAATCCGAGGACGGCAACGGGAATCAGGTTGCCAGCCTGTTCGATGAATGCGATCGGAAAACACATCATGGCCTTGGGCAACTCGGCCGCCGTCAGCGGAGCAACCGCATCGGCGGCCGCAAAGAGATAATTAGGGTGGCGTTGCCAGCATCGGCCGGCATGGCGCTCAACGGAGACGGCTTGATAATTTGACATGGATATTTTTCTCATTCTTACTTGCCCACCGCTGGCTAAAAACGGTGTAATCTTGCAATACTAACAGGAGAATACAATGTATCTGGTGCCGGAATCCAAGAAAAATCATCTGTGGCGCAAGACCGTCTGGCATACCGATCCGGAAGAACACCCGCTCGGCCCGCACCACTCAATCGAGATCTATTGCTGCGAGGAATCCAACGGTTATGCCGTCTGGTACGTTCGGCGTCTGGCTAAAGAAGATAAAAGGGGTCGTGCAGACGTTGAAAATGCCGACTACCTGCTCGCTTATTTTGCTAAAACCAAGCGCGATGAAGCGATAGAACGCGCCGTGTTGCTAGCTAATAGCCATGCCGAGGCAAACGAGATATTGAAAGCGCTGGATGATTTGGCCAAATCTGCGCAAAAAGTCTAGGTAACTCGGTGCCCGTCTAGGCGGGCCAGAGCGGCGGCTCGTTCATCAATGCCACCTGCTCGCGCAATTCAAGAATACGGTCCTGCCAATAGCGTTGCGTGTTGAACCATGGAAACGCCAGCGGAAATGCCGGGTCGTCCCAGCGACGGGCAAGCCACGCTGAATAATGAATCAGGCGCAAGGTTCGCAATCCCTCGATCAAATGCAGCTCACGCGAGTTGAAATCGAAAAAATCCTCATAACCGGCCAGCAGGTCGGACAATTGCCGCACCATATCGCTCCGTTCCCCGGATAACAGCATCCATAAGTCCTGAACGGCAGGCCCCATGCGGCTATCGTCGAAATCGACAAAGTGCGGTCCGGCGTCGGTCCACAGCACATTTCCGGCGTGGCAGTCCCCATGCAGGCGTAACAACGACACCCGGCCGGCCCGTTCAAAACAGCGTTGCACGCCTTCCAGCGCCTGGGCAACCACGCTGGCATAGGCAGGCCGCAAATCGACCGGTATGAATTCATGCTGCAATAAATAATCGCGCGGCTCTTCGCCGAAAGTGTGGATATTCAAGCTTGGCCGATGCCGGAATGCTTCGATTGCGCCTATCGCATGTATCCGTCCGATAAAACGCCCCATCCATTCCAATGTCACGGGATCTTCGAGTTCCGGCGCCCGCCCGCCGTGTTTTGCAAATACCGCAAAACGAATCCCCTCGAATGCATGCAGGGTCTTGCCGTCAGCCAATGCCATTGCCGGCACGACCGGGATCTCGCGCTCAACCAACGCATGCACAAAATCGTGTTCTTCCAGAATTTCCGCATCGCTCCAGCGCGCCGGGCGGTAAAATTTTGCCACCAGCGGCGGCCCGTCGTCCATGCCAAGCTGATAAACCCGGTTTTCATAGCTATTTAGCGCCAACAGACGGCCATCTCCCCTTAAACCGACACTGTCGAGCGCATCCAGCACGGTATCGGGCGTCAAATTCGAGAATGATGGGTTTGCATGTGTATTCATCCAGTCATTGTACGACCCATCAGCGCGATCGACGCGATTAATCTGGAAACGGTTGATGCTTTGCTGCCGGGCGAGTATCCTGTTCGACAACCCACTTATTCTGCTATCAGCCATCATGCAACTCGACCAGCCGCTTTCCGACAAAGAATTCAACGAATTGGACAAATTTCTCTTATCCGACCGTTGCGCCGACGATTGCATGACGATGGATTCGCTGCACGGTTACCTCACCGCTCTGGCGATCGGCCCGCAAGAAATACCAATGACCGAATGGTTGCCACAGGTATGGGGAACGTCCGTCGATCGCCCGCCGGCATTCAAGTCGGACAAGGAATGCGAACGCGTCATCAGCCTGATCCTGCGCTACCTGTCTGAAATTGCGATCACGCTGGAAGTGGCGCCGACAGAGTTCGAGCCGCTATTTTGCGAGCATGAATGGGAAGGGCGAAAAGTGGCGGACGGCGAAGCCTGGGCCTGGGGGTTCTGGGAAGGCATGCGCTTGTGCGAAGAGGCGTGGCAGCCTATCTGGAACGCCAACATCGCCCCGCTGATGCGTCCCATCTACCTTTTAGGCGCGGAAGAAATCGAAGAAGAAGAAATGGTGCTGGTCGACAACCCGATCAAATGCCACAAACTGGCGATCGAAATTGAATCCGCTATTCCGGAGATTTATCGATTTTGGTTGCCGCAGCGAAAATCGGCGGTGGCGACTATGCACCGCAATGCGCCGAAAGTGGGCCGCAATGACGATTGCCCTTGCGGCAGCGGCAAGAAATTCAAAAAATGTTGCGGGGCGGAACAAATCCTGCACTAAGCGTAGCTATTCAGCCGCAAGCGCCAGTGCGGAGTGCGTTTTGGCGAAAGAGAGCGTCTGCTGGCAGACGGGCTCATGGCCTCTGACTATTGTCGTCATGCGCATTCCGCTCGGGCTTCATTGGATCGCTCGCGCTTTCTCTTTCCCAAAACACACTCCGCACTGGCGCTTGCGGCTGAATTATTACTACTAAGCCTTGATGAAATGCTCGCGGTAATAACGCAATTCTTCTATCGACTCGAGTATGTCGGCCAACGCCGTGTGTTTTTGATGCTTTTTAAATCCGTTTGCGAGCTCCGGCTTCCAGCGCTTGCACAATTCCTTCAGAGTCGACACATCCAGGTTGCGATAATGAAAAAACGCTTCCAGTTTCGGCATGCCGCGCACCATGAAACGGCGGTCCTGGCAAATCGAATTTCCGCACATCGGGGACTTGCCAGCCGGCACAAAATTCTTCAGGAAATCGATCAGCGCTTTCTCGGCGTCGGCCTCGGTCACGGCTGACGCCTTGACACGCTCGATCAAACCGGAACGACCATGCATGCCTTTATTCCAGGCATCCATGCCATCCATGGTTTCATCCGATTGATGAATCACAAAAACCGGTCCTTCGGCCAGAATGTTCAGGTTGGCATCGGTTACCACCACTGCCACCTCGATAATACGGTCGGTATCCGGGTCCAGTCCTGTCATTTCCATATCGACCCATACCAGATTGAACTCATTGGGGCGAACCGGCGCGGCTGGAATGGCTGATACTGGGCGATGTTCTGTAGGTTGTGACATAATTGTTCCTTAAGTATCCGCTATTTTCTCACAGGCAAGGCATGTATTCACTCGCGTTTTCAGTTTTGTTTGTCAGTTTTCTCACTTTTACCGTGCTGGTTCGATTTTGGTTGAGCGGACGCCATATTCGCCATATTTTGGCGCATCGCAATGCGGTTCCGGCACAGTTTGCCGAGAAAATTCCGCTTTCGTCCCACCAGAAAGCCGCCGATTATACAATTGCAAAGACCAAACTGGGCTTAGCGATGCTGCTGGTCAACACGGCTGTGCTGATCGGATTTACCTTGCTGGGCGGCTTGCAATATCTATCTGTCAAGCTGATTGGCGCGCTGGGCCAGGGCATCGCCGAGCAAATTGCGTTAATCGTCGCATTCGGCGTTATTTCCGGGGTCATCGATTTGCCGTTCGACTATTACAAGCAGTTTGTGCTGGAAGAGAAATTCGGCTTCAATAAAATGACGCCCGGCTTATTCGGTACGGACATGCTGAAAGGCATCGTGCTCGGCGCCGCCATTGGGCTACCGCTGATCTGGGTTATTTTAATGTTGATGGAAAAAGCCGGCAATCTGTGGTGGCTGTATGCGTGGCTAATCTGGAGCGGCTTCCAGTTATTGATGCTGGTGCTCTACCCCAGCCTGATTGCCCCTTTATTCAACAAGTTCACGCCGTTGACCGATGACGGCTTGCGTGCACGAATCGAAAACCTGATGCGGCGCGTCGGTTTTGCCTCGCAGGGATTATTCGTGATGGACGGCTCCAAACGCAGCGCTCACGGCAATGCTTATTTCTCCGGTTTCGGCAGCGCCAAGCGCATCGTTTTTTTCGACACGCTGTTGTCTCGACTGGCGCCCCAGGAAATTGAGGCGGTGTTGGCGCATGAACTTGGTCATTTCAAGTTGAAGCACATCGTCAAGCGGATTGTCGTCATGTTCGCCCTGTCGCTCGGGCTGCTGGCGCTGTTGGGTTATTTAAAGGGGCAAACCTGGTTCTATACCGGCCTTGGCGTCGAACCGATGCTAGCCGGTGGCAACGATGCAACGGCATTGATCCTGTTCGCGCTGGTATTGCCGGTATTTACCTTCCTGCTTTCGCCGCTGACCTCAATCAGTTCGCGCAAGCATGAGTTCGAGGCGGACGCATTCGCCTCCCGCCACACCAACGCGCAAGACCTGGTATCCGCTTTGGTCAAGCTGTATGAAGATAACGCCTCTACGTTAACACCGGACCCTCTGCATTCCACCTTCTACGATTCGCATCCGCCCGCATCGGTGCGGATCGAACGACTTGTGACAAATTAAAAAGGAGCCCGACCAGCATGGTAACCACGACTGCATTGCTCGACATGAAATGCGGGCCTCAGAAAACCGGTTTGACCGAGGCCGAAACTACCGCCTACCTGAAACTGATAGACGGGTGGACCTTATCGGATGGCAAAATCGTCAAGGTCTTCGCCTTTGGCAATTATTATGAAACGCTGGCCTTCATCAACGCGATTGCCTATGTGATTCATGCCGAAGACCATCACCCCGAACTGCTCGTCACCTACAACCGCTGCACGGTGAAATTCAATACCCATTCGGTCAACAACAGCCAGGGCGGTATTTCTGAAAACGACTTTATTTGCGCCGCCAAAGTGGATGCGATTTTTGTGCAATCTTTTGCTTGATGGCCAATAGCCCAGGCATCATCGCCGGCGTCATTATTGCCGCGCATGGGCGTCATTACCTGGCCGATACCGCGCACGGCAAATTGCAATGCGTCACGCGCGGCAAGAAAAGCGATGTTGCGGTTGGCGACATCGTCAAGTTGCAGCGCACTTCGCCGAATCAGGCGGTAATCGAATCGATTGCAGAACGAAAAACCCTGCTGTATCGTTCGGACCAATACAAATCCAAGCTACTGGCCGCCAATGTGACGCAACTGTTTATCGTGGTCGCGACCGAGCCCGGTTTTGCCGACGACCTGGTTTCGCGCGCGTTGGTCGCCGCCCAAGCCGCCGGGGTCAGCGCGCGCATCGTGCTCAACAAGATTGACGTGGTTGAGCCGCTTGCAAAAACCCGACAGCGCCTGGCATTCTATGCCAGGCTGGGCTATCCGGTGCATGAAGTATCCGC
>JBIODP010000091.1:0-8609 GCA_044445195.1 Burkholderiales bacterium
TGCCTGCGCTGAATGAATCGCGTCAAAAGCGACGGCGGCAGGATCTCCGGATTCTTGCGCAATCACGGTGACATTATTGCGTTCGCCCCACACTGTCAATTGTTCGCGGGCGGCTGCCCGGAAAGTATCGCCGGCAGCCAGCAGCACCGACTGCCCGTGCGCTTGCAAATGTTTGGCTAGTTTACCGATGGTGGTGGTTTTGCCGGCGCCGTTGACACCGGCAATCACTATCACCAGCGGTTGGTGGCGGCCCAGTTCCAACGGCTTTTGCAGCGGTGTGAGCAGTGTAATCAACAGTTCGCGCAGGGCCGTTTTGACTTGCTCTGCTTCCGTCAGATGTTCAGTCTTGACTTTGCGCTTTAAGGCGTCCAGCAGATATTGCGTTGCGTCCACGCCTGCGTCGGACATCAATAGCGCCGATTCCAGTTCCTCATATAATTCGTCACCGATTTTGGCGCCGATAAACAGCGTGGTCAGGCTGGACGAGGTCTTGGAAAGGCCGGCTTTAAGCCGCGTCAGCCACGAGCGCCGTTCTTCAGGCTGCAAGGCTGGCGTATCTTTGGCTTTTTTCTTGAAGAAACTAAACATCGGAAATGTGGGCAAAAATGCAGTCAGGGGGCGCTTGCAATGGACAAAGCGAATACAATCAACGCCATTCTATCAGAGCGCAACAGGCGAATTTCTCCGGTTATGATTCGAGATGGGACGATTGCATGAAAATGCACATGAGTCTTAACAGAATGAATGGATAATTTAACATCGAAAAAATGAGCAGCATGCAACAGAAACCAGGTAAGTCTGCCGGCCGGAAACGCAAAATTCATGCTCCGTCGGCGCATCAGGTGCGTATTATCGGAGGGCAATGGAAGCGCACGCCATTGGCGGTGCCGGATGCCGAGGGATTGCGCCCGACGCCGGACCGTGTGCGCGAAACCGTGTTCAACTGGTTGAACCATTTGCTGAACGGCGCCTGGGACCGAGTTGCCTGCCTCGATTTGTTCGCCGGCACCGGCGCCCTGGGCTTTGAAGCCGCCAGCAGGGGAGCCGCACGCGTGGTGATGGTCGAGGCTAATCCTGCTGCTGTAAGGCTGCTGCAAGCCACGCAGGATAAATTGCATGCGTTGCAAGTCAGCATACTGCGTGGCGATGCCGGCGCTATAGCGCTCGGCATGCTTGACGGACTGGGCGATTTGCGTTTGGATGAAAAACGTTTCCAGGTAATCTTTCTCGATCCGCCCTATCATCAAGACTGGCTGGTCAAGTTGTTGCCAACTTGCGCGCGCCTGTTGGCCGAAGATGGTTTCTTGTATGCAGAAGCTGAGCAAGCATTTGACGATAATTTCCCGCAAGAATGGATGAATGAATGGCAAGTTATCAAGGCAGATAAGGCTGGCAAGGTGTTTTATCATTTATTGCAACGCAAAAGAAGCCTTAAATTTCAGGCATAATGCGATTTCAAATTCACGAAGGCGCGCGGACTTTTAATTTTCAGGCATAGTGAATTGCACTATTGCGGCGTGAGGTTCGCATACAGCCGGTTTCAGCTGGCTTAACAATAAAAAACAGATTATTTTGGAGTCTCAATGGTTACAGCCATTTACCCGGGAACATTCGATCCACTTACGCGCGGGCATGAAGATTTAGTGCGTCGCGCCTCAGGGCTGTTCGATAAACTGGTGGTGGGAGTAGCAGACAGTAAAAACAAGAAGCCCTTTTTTTCGCTGGATGAGCGTCTGACGATCGCCAATGAAGTGTTGGGGCATTATCCGAATGTGCAAGTTGAAAGTTTTTCCGGTTTGCTGAAGGACTTTGTACGCATCCACGATGCTCGCGTCATCATGCGCGGCTTGCGCGCAGTGTCCGACTTTGAATATGAATTTCAAATGGCCGGCATGAATCGCTATCTGTTGCCGGACGTGGAAACGCTTTTTTTGACACCGTCCGATCAATACCAGTTTATCTCCGGCACCATTGTGCGCGAAATTGCAATTCTCGGCGGCGACGTTTCCAAATTTGTTTTCCCCTCCGTAGAGAACTGGCTGAAACAAAAAATCGCTACATTGGCAGACTGAGCAGTTTTTTATGGCGCTGTTAATCACTGACGATTGCATCAATTGCGACGTATGCGAACCGGAATGCCCGAACGGCGCCATTTACATGGGGCCGGTAATCTATGAAATCGATCCGCATAAATGCACCGAATGCGTCGGCCACTTTAATGAGCCGCAATGTCAGCAAGTGTGTCCGGTAAATTGCATTCCATTCGATCCGGCCTGGCGCGAATCAAAAGAGCAGTTGCTGGAGAAGTACAAGCGTCTGCAGGCCGAATTGAAACTGCCGTAACTTGCCGTTTCTGCATTAGCTATAACTGATCGCGTGGACCCGATTGCGGCCGCTCTCTTTGGCCTGATAGAGGGCCTGATCGGCGCGCGCAACCAACTTATGCCCTGCCAATTCTATCGTTTGATCTGGATCGGTGCTGCTTAAGGCTGCCACGCCGATTGACGCGGTCACTCGCACCGAGGTATCTGCCAAGAGAAATGGCTTGTCGCCGATACTGATACGAATCCGTTCGGCTACATTGCTTGCCTTCGTCAATTGGGTGTCCGGCAGCAATGCCACGAATTCTTCGCCGCCAAAACGTCCGAGCGTGTCGCTTAAGCGTAGTTCGGCTTTGGCGCGAGACGCCACTTCGCGCAAAACTTCGTCGCCACTTTGATGCCCGTATTCGTCATTGATGCGTTTGAAGTGATCGATGTCGATGTACAGGCACGACAGGGTACCTGCACGCCGCCGGGTGAGTCCGACTTCTTCCGCTAAACGCAATTCGACATAGCGCCGATTGTTGACGCCGGTAAGCGAGTCCATCAAGCCGAGGCGTTTCAGGCGTTCGACGTTGATCACGTTTTCCAGGCAAATGGCAACGATTGACGCTCTGTGCGCAAGAAAATCGGTTGCCATAACCCGCGTGAAACGCGTGGCATCCTGGCTTCCGAGGCCGAGCAAGCCGATCAGGGATCGATGGCGCCACAGCGGCACGATGGCGACACTGGCAGGAGTCAGCACCTGTGGCGGAAACATGAGGCCGTATTGCTTTTCGGTGAACGGTCCCAACTCGGGCATCTTTAAGGCCTGGAGCGGGCCGAGGTCTGCGGTCTCCTGAATAAAAAGCAAATTGGGAAAATCAGTCAGATTTATACTCAAATCTTCAAGGATGCGGCGGATTTCATATTGAGAATCGAGCAATGCCAGAGTGACGACATCAAGCTCGGACTGCGCCGACGAAGCATCGAAAATATTCTCGATCAGTTCCCGGAAACTTGATGCGCCGATGAAGGTCAGGTCGAACTCCTGATAGCGGCGCATAACGCTTTCATTTTGGCGCGCCTGTTCAATCAGCAAGGCCAATTGTTGGCGCAACTGTCGATTTTCTGTCTGCAACGTGTTCGGCATCAACGCCGCTCCGAGGTGGGTATTAAAAAGATTCTTTTCGTTATTATCGATTATATTATACGTGTGCAGGCAGCTATTCTAACTGAACGCCAACTCAATTCTGGCCTCCTGCCCGACCTCCAGCATTTTGTCTTCGCTTCCCAGTAAAATGGCATTCATCCCGAATGCGATACCGCCCTCTATTGTGGGGTTTGCACGATAGCGTTGCAGGATATCGAGCGGGTCCGGCCCGATTACTCCAGTTGCCTGGTCGATTGACGGTATCGGACAACGGGGGCAAGGCTTCACCGGCTGAAGTTGGGCGTCGCCGAGTTGAATCAAGGCGGCGTAATCTTCCTCAAAGGCATCAACTCCGGAAATGACGAGATTGGGCCGGAAGCGGTTCATCGGCAATGGCGCGCGGGCTTCTGCAAGCAGTTTTTGGTTCAGGTCTTCGAGCGATGCTTCGGAAATGATCAGCATCGGGAAACCATCCGCAAACAGCGTCTGCACTTCGGCGCCGCCGGTCCACTTGCGATTTGCCACGCGTTTCGCGTGAGGGTGAAAGCGGGCCAAACGACATGGTGAGCCAATCGCTTTTGAAAACCAGACTGCGGTTGGGTCGTCGCAATCATAGGCGATGAGCGTGTCGTCCCAGACCTTGACGTTCAAGACAGGCGCATGGTCCGGGTCCGGTAAACTCAACGGGATTTCCAATCGCGCCATGCCTGGCGCCTGCAGCTCAAGCGAATCGGTTTTCAGGCGAGGAATAATCCGCGCCATCGCAGGATATTCGCGTTGCGTCAAAAAATTGCCTTCGCTGTCGACCACCATCCACTCACGGTCGCGGATGCCTTCGCTCATCAGCCCAACAGCGGTCGCGGTCGCTTTGCGCAAGGAGATGCCGGCGCATGATTTGATCGGGTAGAGGTTGAGTTGCGTCAGGATGGGCATGTTTTATCCGGACTCAGGCGCCAACTTAGACGTTGAACAGGAAATTCAGCACATCGCCATCTTTCACCACGTATTCTTTGCCTTCCGCACGCATCTTGCCGGCTTCCTTGGCGCCTTGTTCTCCTTTGTAGGCGATGAAATCTTCATAGGCGATGGTTTGGGCGCGGATGAAGCCGCGTTCGAAATCGGTATGAATCACGCCGGCTGCTTGCGGCGCCGTATCGCCCTTATGGATGGTCCAGGCGCGCACTTCCTTGACGCCGGCAGTGAAATAAGTTTGCAGGCCCAGCAAGGTGTAAGCCGCACGAATCAGACGATCCAGGCCGGGCTCTTCCATTCCCATGTCGGCCAGGAATTCCGATTTGTCGGCATCGTCGAGATCGGCTATTTCCGATTCGATGGCGGCGCAAATGGCGACCAACGGCGCATTTTGCGCCTTTGCATAGGCGCTCAACTGGTCCAGCAGGGGGTTGTCGGTGAAGCCGGTGTCCGACACATTGCCCACATACATTGCCGGTTTGGCGGTAATCAGGCAAAGCGGTTTGATGAGCGCCATTTCCTCGGCATCGAGTCCCATTGCCCGGACCGGCTGCGCCTGATCCAGATGCGGCATCATGCGTTCCAGCAGGGCCACCAGCTTGGCCGCATCTTTATCGCCGGAGCGGGCTTTTTTGTTTTCGCGATGAATGGCTTTTTCAACGGTGGCCATATCGGCCAAGGCCAGTTCGGTCTGGATAACTTCAATGTCGTCCAGCGGGTTGATGCGGCCGGCAACGTGAATGACATTGGGATCTTCAAAGCAGCGAACCACATTGACGATCGCATCGGTTTCACGGATATGGGCAAGGAATTGATTGCCCAGACCTTCGCCTTTGGATGCGCCGGCAACCAGGCCTGCGATGTCGACGAATTCCACGGTAGTGGGCACTACGCGCTGCGGATTGACGATCAAAGACAGTGCAGTCAAACGCGGGTCCGGAACTTCGACCATGCCGACATTGGGTTCGATGGTGCAAAAAGGATAATTTTCTGCAGGAATGCCAGCCTTGGTAAGCGCATTGAATAGCGTTGATTTGCCGACATTGGGGAGGCCGACGATGCCGCATTGGAGACTCATGGAAAGACTTTCTTTATCAATTGTGTGTCGATTGTAACTCTGTAGGAGACCATTATTCAGAGGACAGGATCATTTCACCGTATGCAGTTGCATCATTGCCGCTTCAAAATTGCCTTCGCACAGCAGCGGGATGATATCCAGTGTTTTGGCGATAGCCTCGTCGATCAGCGCCTGTTCTTCCTTGCGGGGGCGGTGCAGCACGTAGTCCACCACCGCTTGCTGCAGATTGAGGGTGCGCGGGTGGCCTATCCCGAGCCGCAGCCGCCAGTAGTCTTGCGTGCCCAGCGCGGCGGTAATGTCTTTCAAGCCATTATGGCCGCCCGAGGAGCCGCCTTTTTTAATTCGCGCGGCGCCGGGCGCCAGGTCGAGTTCATCATGCACAACCAGGATGTCATCGGGCGCGATCTTATAGAAACGCGCCAATGCGCCAACCGATTGCCCCGAGCGATTCATGTAGGTTTGCGGCTCAAGTAGCCAAATTTCGTTGCCGGCGATGTTGGCCTTGGCAACAAAGGCGTTCAGGCGCGCCTCGCGGGCTAATTTACAGCGGCCAATTCCATTGGCCAGGTTATCGACCAGCCAGAAGCCCGCATTATGGCGGGTTTGTTCATATTCCGGGCCGGGATTGCCGAGGCCGACTATCAGACGTATGGGCATGACGTTTGTTTGAATCAAAAGGTCGACGAATCAAAAGGTCGATTATCCCGGATGTTGCTGCCTTCCGTCCATTACATCCGGTTTAAGGCATCAATACCTTGGCTGCCAATAAAAAAACCCGTCACTTTCGCGACGGGTTTTCGCTGCCGGCCTGAAGGCTGGAACAGGTTCGATTTATTTCTTGGCAGCGGGAGCAGGCGCGGCAGCAGGTGCTGTCGCAGTTGCGGGCGCTGCTGCTGCTGCTTCAGCTTCAGCTTCGACTTTGCCGGCCGGGATCGATGCAGTGGCAACGGTCGGATTGTCTTGACTGCCGTGACCGGTTGCTGTAACGCCTTCAGGCAGTTTAAGGTCGGACAAGTGAATCGAATGACCGATGTCGATACCGGCCAGGTCGACCTGGATGAACTCAGGCAAGTCCTTCGGCAAGCAGGCGATATCCAGATCGGACAGCACATGGCTGATGATGCCGGAGTGCAATTTGACTGCCGGCGAAATGTCTGCGTTGATGAAGTGCAGCGGCACTTTGACGTGAATTTTTTGCGAGGCGTCGACGCGTTGGAAATCGACGTGCAACACGAGCTGTTTGTACGCATGCATCTGAAAGTCGCGCAGCAGAACTTGTTCTGCCTTGCCGTCGACTTCCAGGTCGAGGATCGACGAATGGAAAGTTTCTTTTTTCAATGCGTGGTACAGCGCATTGTGATCGAGAGTGATGGTGACCGGGGCACTGGTGCCCCCGTATACGATGCCGGGTGTTTGGCCTGCAATGCGCAGGCGGCGGCTCGCTCCAGACCCCTGCTCTTTGCGTGCAAATGCGATTACTTTCATTTTGAAGCTCCTATGGATGCAAGATATGTGGTCTTGCGGTAAAAATCCCCCGCGACCAGGGGATTTAATAGTGAGTGCAGTATTTGCCGCACTCGATTTTCAGACAACGGCAGGTAAACCGGATTATGCCGTCGCCCAGTCCCCCGTGAAGGGGAAACGTTCTTTTTCCTGCTTTCAGTCGGCAAACAAGGACATTACCGAATCGCCCTTGCAGATGCGCTTGAATGTTTCGGCCAGCAATTCGGCGCAAGATAACTGACGAATCTTGCTGCATGCCTTGGCGGCCGCGGATAGCGGAATCGTGTTGGTCACTACCAGTTCATCCAGCGGCGAATGCAAGATGCGTTCTATCGCCGGTCCCGACAAAACCGGATGCGTACAGTAGGCGATAACTTTCTTTGATCCACGATCTTTCAGCACTTCCGCAGCCTTGGTCAGAGTGCCTGCGGTATCGACCATATCATCCATGATCACGCAATTGCGGCCTTCGACTTCGCCGATGATATTCATTATCTCCGATACATTAGCCTTTGGACGACGCTTGTCGATGATCGCCAGGTCGCAGTTCAGACGCTTGGCCAAGGCTCGTGCGCGCACCACGCCGCCGACATCGGGGGATACGACCAGCAAGTCGTCATAATTTTTGCTGACCAGATCGCTCAACAGGATCGGCGACGCATAAATATTGTCAACCGGGATATCGAAAAAACCCTGGATCTGGTCGGCGTGCAAATCCATGATCAGCACACGCTCGATACCCGCCTGCTGCAGCATGTTGGCGACGACTTTGGCAGAAATGGCAACACGGGCCGAACGTGGACGCCGATCTTGGCGAGCATAACCAAAATAGGGAATGGCTGCCGTAATGCGGCCTGCCGACGCGCGTTTGAGCGCATCGACCATCAACATGATTTCCATCAGGTTGTCGTTGGTCGGCGCGCAGGTCGATTGCAGCACAAAAACATCCTTACCACGCACATTTTCGTTGATTTCAACGACAACTTCACCATCCGAAAACTTTGAAACGATAGCTTTGCCAAGCGGGATGCCAAGATGTTTGACAACTCCTGCAGCCAGTTCCGGATTTGCATTTCCGGTAAAAACCATCAGGTTGTCGAGTGCCATTGAGATCCCTAGAGGTCGTTAAAAGGTTGAAAGCCGCCAATTTAGTCTTGCGTTGGCGGCTTGCTTATCGGGTTTCGAGCGTTTCTTGAATTAATGTGAACTCATTAATGGCAGGGGAACAAGGATTCGAACCTTGGTATGCTGGAATCAAAATCCAGTGCCTTAACCAGCTTGGCGATTCCCCTACACAACTGGGTGTTTGCCGTTGTAATATCGCTAAGTCTAGCGCCTAATGCAACGTCAAACTAATTTTTGACTATGACTTCTGCAAAAATGATAGCGGATGGCAGGCCAACGCTTCGGCTTTCCACGCTTTCCAGTGCGCGGGCGCCATATTCAGCACCTCGTCTGCTTTGCTTTCCTGCTCAAATCCACAGAATACGCATGCACCGGACCCGGTCATTCTCGCATCTCCAAACTGACTAAGCCATTTAATGGCCTCGGCAATGGGCGGGAATAACTTACTTGCCACCATTTGCAGGTCGTTTTTTCCGAA
>JBIODP010000092.1:0-8495 GCA_044445195.1 Burkholderiales bacterium
ACAATAAACGGCCGAGTATGGAGCGCACCGCCTGATCGTCGTCGCCTTCCTTGGTCCACTGCCCTATCCAGTCGGTCAAATTCTTGTCGACGGCAAAATCTTCGGTAGGATCCTGCGGCATATAGCCGACATTCGCATTTTCCGCCCACTTCACCACACCGCTGTCTGCCTGCATATTGCAGGTTTCCCCGCCGATGCAGCGCAGCAGCGTCGTGTTAACGGCGCCGGTTGCGCCGATTATTTCGATTTTCTATACCGCGTCCACCAACAGATCGAAATTTTTGAAAATAGTGCGGTCGTAGGTTTTAGACAAGCCCTGAACCGTCACCGCCTGCCGGTGCAACTTCTTCTCGCCGTCAAACCGGATGAAAGGATTGGCGCGGCTGGACGGTTTGACGTCTTCCACCTTGATTTTTTCAATTTGCTTGGCGCGCGACGTCGCCTGCCGGGCCTTGGACTTATTGGCGGAGAAACGGCGCACAAAATCCTGCAACTCGGCCACTTTGTCTTTTGCCTTGGCATTGGCTGACAATTGTTGCGCGCGCGCTTGCGACGATGCGAACATGTAGTCGTCGTAATTACCCGGATACACTTTGAGCGTGCCATAGTCCATGTCGGCCATATGGGTGCAGACCTGATTCAGGAAATGGCGATCATGCGAAATGATGATCATGGTCGAATTGCGTTCATTGAGCACATCTTCGAGCCAGCGAATAGTATTGATATCCAGATTATTGGTCGGTTCGTCCAGCAACAAGATATCCGGGTTGGAAAACAGCGCCTGCGCCAACAATACCCGCAACTTCCAGCCGGGGGCGACATTACTCATCGGTCCCTGATGCTGATCCATCGCCACGCCGACGCCGAGCAGCAATTCGCCGGCGCGCGCTTCTGCGGTATAACCATCGTATTCGGCAAACTTGGCCTCCAGGTCTGCCGCTTTCATGTAATCGTCGTCGGTTGCTTCCGGATTCGCATAAATGGCATCCCGCTCCGCCATTACCGCCCACATTTCGGTGTGGCCCATCATGACCACATCCAGCACGCGCATTTCTTCGAAAGCAAACTGATCCTGGCGCAACTTGCCCAGGCGCTCGTTCGGGTCCAGCATCACCGTGCCGGCCGACTGCTCCAGATCGCCGCCCAATATCTTCATGAAGGTTGACTTGCCGCAACCGTTGGCGCCGATCAAGCCATAACGATTGCCTTCCCCGAATTTAACTGAAATGTTTTCGAATAGCGGCTTGGGGCCGAACTGCATTGTGATATTTGCTGTAGAAAGCACTGAAAAAGCCCTTAAGGTCGTGAATTTAATTAACCTTTTATTTTACCATCGGACAGCGTTACTTGGTTCCCAAGCAGGGAAAACGTTTCAGGTTTTATCTTGGGCGAGGGTAGGATAATTTCGCATCGTCAATTCCCAGGAATTGCCGTCCGATGCCAGTTGCGCCCTAGAACCCACTGCCAGCGTGGTCTTGTCGCGGATATGGCCGAATGGCAGACCGGTCAGCACCGGTATCTTCAATTGCGCCCTCAAAAAAGCCAGCATCGCCTCGAAGTCATAGCCGTTGTCGTAGCTGCTCAGCCTGTAATTGGAAAAATCTCCCAAAAGCACCGCTTTTTGCCGCATCAGCACACCGGAGTACAGTAATTGCAGCATCATCCGTTCGATCCGATACGGATGTTCGCCGATATCCTCGAGAAACAAGATACCGCCTTCAATCTGCGGAAAATACGGCGTGCCGATCAAATGGGTCAGCATGGTCAGGTTGCCGCCCCACAACACGCCGGAAGCATCGATGGAGGGATTGCGTTCGGCCTGCACGGTGATGTTATGGGTCGGGCCGGCCAGGCATTGCCAGCAATGCTGCATCGTGAAATCGCTGCGGTCTTCTCGGGTAAAGTCGTCGCATATCATCGGACCGGCGAAACTCACTGCGCCGCCGGCTGCCAGCATGCCCAACTGAAACGGCGTGAAATCGCTGTGACCGACGAACAGCTTACCGCTCGCCGCCATCCGTTTGAAATCCAGCTTGGGCAACAGGCGGCTCAAGCCGTAACCGCCGCGCAAAGCCAGCACTACCTGTACATCCGGATTATCGACTGCCGCTTCCAGTTGAGACAGCCGGGTCTCGTCGGTGCCGCTGAAGCGCTGAAATTTTTCCTGCGGCCGGTAATAATCATGAACGCGGCACCCCTGCGCCAGCAGATATTCAATCGCGCGCGCGCGCGCCGCTTCGTCAGGCGCATAGCCGCCGGGAGCAACGATGGCGACGCCAATGTCGTTCAAATAAGGCAGATCATGCCTCCAGGTCGACGGCGATATGTTCCGGCAATCCCAGCATCAGGTTCAGATTCTGGACTGCGGCCCCCGAGGCCCCTTTGCCAAGATTATCCAGACGCGCGACCAGCACCGACTGACCGAATTCACTGGAGCCGAATACAAAAATCTCCAGCGAATTGCTGCCATTGACTGCCTCCGGCGTCAGATAAGGCGCTGTGTCCGGGTCAATTTCGTTATACGGCATGACTTTCACGAATTTTTCACCGGCATATCTTTCCTGCATTAGCCGATGCAGATCGACCGGGGTAAGCGACCGCGTCAAGGCTGCATGATCGACCGTTGTCTGCACCAGCATGCCCTGCTTGAATTTGCCGACCCCTGGCAGAAAGACCGGGCGTCGCGCCAATCCCGACCATCGCTGAATTTCCGGAATATGCTTATGCTTGAGATCTAGTCCGTAGAGTGCATATCCGTCCGCATCCCGGCCGTTTTCCTCTTCATACTTTGCGATGAGCTTGTTGCCGCCGCTGTATCCCGACACTCCCGAGAGTGAAACCATTTGCCTGGCATCCAGCAATTTCTCATCGCATAGCGGACGCAACAATATTGCGGCGCCGGTTGCGTAACACCCTGGGTTCGAAACGAATTTCGCGCGACGGATCAAGCTGCGCTGTTCTTTCGTCAACTCAGGCAAGCCATACACCCAATCCGGATGAATCCGGTGCGCAGTGCTGGCGTCGAGAATACGGCAATCCGACCCTGTTGCCAAGCCTGCGGCGTCAAGCGCAGCATCGTCAGGCAGGCACAAAATGACGACATCTACCGATGCCATCACTTTACTTTTCTCAGCAGCAACTTTCCTGAGCTCGGGGTCGATGCCGACCACCTCGATATCATCGTGCCGCGCTAAGCGCTGGCGAATTTGCAGGCCTGTGGTGCCGGCCTCCCCATCAATAAAAACCCTGAATTTACCTGTCATGGTCAAGCCTGTTGTAATCATTTGCGTCATCATTCACGCGTCTGCGATAAATCCGCAATAAATTCGGATTATGCCGTAATTCTTCGCCCCCATCCGACCTGCCTTGCTGCGCTACTGTTCCGCCAGCCCTTGCGCTGTCGCCCGCCGCTCGGCAAAAAACGCTTTCAGCATGCCGGCGCAGTCGTCAGCCAGCACCCCTCCCGTTACCTTGGTATGGTGATTAAGCCTGTTTTCTTCGAACAGGTTGAGGATTGATCCGCAGGCGCCGGTCTTCGGATCGAAAGCGCCGAATATGACGCGCGCCAGTCGTGCATGGATCATCGCGCCAGCGCACATCGCACACGGCTCCAGCGTGACATACAGGTCGCAGCCGGGCAACCGATAATTGCCCAGCAGTTCAGCCGCCGCGCGCAAGGCCATGATTTCCGCATGCGCGGTTGGGTCGTGCATGCCGATAGGCTGGTTAAAGCCGGTCGCCAGCACCACACC
This sequence comes from Burkholderiales bacterium, assembly GCA_044445195.1. Lineage (GTDB taxonomy): Bacteria > Pseudomonadota > Gammaproteobacteria > Burkholderiales > Burkholderiaceae_D > PKWO01. The sequence continues at coordinate 3,753 of JBIODP010000092.1, forward strand.
GTCGCGGACCAGCAATGCGCCGACGGGAACCTCGCCCAAGACCCATGCGTTGTGCGCCTGGTCGATGGCCTGCCGCATATAGATTGCATCGTTCATTAATTTATTGCTCGTTGTCGCCTATTTCGGCCCAGCAGTTCGGTGTTTCGTAGAGTTTTATTTTACTGAGCGACAAACCGGTTGCAAAGCGATCCTGGTAGACGGCTTTCAGGATATCGAAGGCAATTTTGGCGAGATTTTCGACAGTCGGCACGCGATTCAGCACCACGGTCTTGTGACCCGGCAAGCTTTGCAGGAAATCCTTTACCTTCAGGTCTTTTTCATAGACTAAAAAAGCATGATCCCACAAATCGACCAGATTTTCTTTGGCTAGCGCCTTGACATCGGAAAAATCCATGATCATGCCGTTATCGCTCTGCCCGTCGTGTTCGACGACTCTCCCTGTCAAGGTAATTTCGAGCGTATAACGGTGCCCGTGCAAATTACGGCACTGGCTATTGTGGTCGGGAATCCGGTGCCCGGCATCAAATTCTAACTTGCGTGTGATCGTTAACATGTATCCTGAACTTATCCTGATCTTAATTACGGTATTTGAAGAAATTTATGGGTCTGCAAGCTAAGCTTCCATTTAGGATTGCGCTTGCAGACGTCAATGGCAAGCCGGGTGTTCTGTTCGACAGCAGGACCATCCATCGGTTGCACAAAAAAATGATCGAACTCGAGCCCCTCATAGGCTTCAAGTTTCTGGCCCGGCTGCGGAATAACGACCTTTAATTCATTTCCTTTACGCAACGCCAGCTCGGAGCCCATTTTAGGACTCACGCAAATCCAGTCTACGCCAACCGGCGCCGGCAATGTGCCATTCGTTTCAATAGCGATTTCAAAGCCGCAAGCGTGCATGCTGTCGATCAGTGCGCTATCCAGTTGCAGCAAGGGTTCGCCGCCGGTGAATACGACATATTTGCTGGCAGTATACGCACCTGGCCAGAGGTTGTTTATCCTATGCGCCAAATCCGCGCTATCGAAAAATTTGCCTCCCCCTTCCCCATCGACGCCGACAAAATCGGTATCGCAAAATTGACAGGCTGCGGTTGCACGGTCGTTCTCCCGGCCCGACCAGAGATTGCAACCGGAAAAACGGCAAAACACTGCCGGTCGCCCCGCGTGCGCCCCTTCGCCCTGCAGAGTGTAGAAAATTTCTTTTACGCTGTAAGTCACGCTACGCCTTCATTCCCGCTTGATGCATGATTAAAATTAATGCAGCAGCCCAGCCTTGGCCGGGATTGCACCCGAATCTATCACGATTGAGCCGGAATAAGCGGTGGTTAACGGGCTAAAAATAATTTTTTATAAAAAAATGAAAAAATGCTTTTCATTATTTGTGCGTTGCAATATAATTGGTTTGTCTCCTCCAATCCTCTTAGGTTTGGATTCAGCCCGCCACCGAAAGGTGCGCGGGCTTTTTTTATTCTTTGGCAACTATTCAGCCATGGGTGGCGAATGGAGTGCGTTTGGCGGACAGAGGATTCACGAGCGATTCAAGGTATTGCCTACGGCGTACATCGGTGACAATCCAGTCAGGTTTTGCTGCAAAGTCCAACCTACCAATTAGCTAAAAAAATATTTTTCACAAAAAGATGAAAAAATGCTTTTCATTATTTGTGCATTGCAATATAATTGATTTGTCTCCTCCAATCCTCCTAGGTTTGGATTCAGCCCGCCACCGTAAGGTGCGCGGGCTTTTTTATTCTTTGGCAACTATTCAGTCTGCCTCCCACGGTTGCATAATTGCAATATATGCAAGTGCCTGCAATAAGTCATGCGCCTGAATAACCGTCCATTACCGCCGCCAAGGCGGATTGCACCGCCAGGATCGCGCCCGTCCAGTCGCCGAATTGCGGCTGGTTAAAAATGCGCAATCCGGGATACCATGGACTATCCTCGCGCCGTTCGAGCCAGCGCCATTCGCTGTCGTAGCGATTTAACATCCATACCGGACGACCCAGACCACCGGCAAGATGCACCATGGCGGAATCGATGGAAATGACCAGGTCGAGATTGGATACCAATGCGGCCGTATCGGCAAAATCAAACAACTCTTCGGTCCAATCTATCCAGTTTATCCCCTCAGGAATGACCGGGCGCGCCCCGTCTGCCTCCTGTTTTTGCAAACTGACCCACGTGATGCGCTTATCCTCAAGCAAAGGGGTCAATTGCTCAAACCGCAGACTGCGGCGATGGTCGTACTGGTGCGTCCTGCGCCCGGCCCACGCCAGACCGACGGTGAAACGCTGCGAAGCGGCGCGATCAAGTCTGGCGCCCCAATGCGAACGCGCAAGCTGCGAGACTTTCAAATAAGGCCCATCGGAAGGAACGGACTCCGGTCGGGTCTGAAAAGCGCGCGGCAACGATAACAGCGGACACTGCCAATCCCAGCCGGAAAAATCCACCGGCATCTGCTTCAGCAACAGCACTCGTTCACCAAATGAGTATTCCATCAGAACATGCATGGTCGGCACGGGGCAAACAAAGCCAACTTTGGCAAAGCGCTGCGCGGCAAGTTCAAGATAGCGTGAAAACTGAAAAGTGTCGCCGAATCCCTGCTCCGCAAATACCAATAGGGTCTGTTGGTCCGACTTGCCTTGCCCGTCCCATTGCGGCAGCGGGCAAAATGGACGAGCCAGTGTGCCATTCCTGCTTTCAGCCGACCCCATCCAGCGGGCTTCATAATTTTCCCAGCCGGCTTGCCACTCGCCCAGATAAAGCTGCGCCATGCCGAGATTCAATCGCGCGTCGGAAAATTCAGGCGCAAGATCGACCGCCCTGGAAAAACAATCTCTGGCGTCGCGCGCAAAACCAATTTCCCTCAACAAACTCCCCAGGCAATTGAGGCCTTCGGCAAATTCCGGCTGCAATTCCAGCGCGCGTTCATAGCATTTGCGCGCTTCGTCGAAGCGATCCAGGCGGTGCAGCGAAATCCCGCGCATGTTCCACATCCGCGCCGTTGCCGCGCTGGATGCCAGATAAGGCGCTTGCAATTCCAGCACCTCCCGATAAGCCTGTGCCGCAGCAACAAGATTTTTTGCGTCTGAGAAGGCCAAAGCCAGGTTGAAATGCGCATCGATATCGAAAGGAGCCAAGCTGCACGCGCGTGTCGCGGCCTCGATTGCCGTGTCAAACCGTCCCATCCGCCGGCAAATCTCGCCGTAACTGCGATGGTAGTGCGCGATATTCCCATTCAGAGCGATCGCAGTCTGGAACAGATCGGCAGCCATGGAAAGATTTCCCGCGCCAAACGCCAAAAGCCCGAGCTCTTGATAAGCAGGGTGCGATTGCGGATTGGCGGCAAGGATAGCGCGGTACACCTGCTCCGCTTCGGTCCGGCGACCGGCATGGGCAAGCTCTTGCGCCAGCACCATTGCATCATTCAATTGAAATCCATTCATGCAAAGATTACCTGAGTGCGGTCGACATTGCCATGTTCATTTTTGCTGATAATACATCTGGTAAAACCAGGCGTAGGCATTTTCGATTTGCGCCTGAATGCGCGGCGGAATGTCATGCTTTTTGGGTTTGGCGATGCGCGGCGTCTGCTTGTGCAAATATTTCATATGGTAGTGACTGTCGCTTTCCTGGACGCCGATTTGCAGATTGTCAGGTGTAATCTCGAATGGAGCAAGGCCCAGCCAGTCATATAGATGCGACATGCACACCGACGGGCGCTCCATCAAGTCTTCGAAACGCAGAAAATAGAGGTGTTCCTGCACTTTTTTCGGCAAATCCGGTACTGCGTGAAGCGAGATCAGCGGCGCCCCAATTGCCTTATCCTTGGCAAACAGTATGTCGGCCCGCCCAAAACGGTCGTAGTCGGCCAGATGATCGATAAAATCGACCAGGATGGTGCGTTGATGCTGCTCTTCGATTGATCCGTAGATCTGCCCCAGTTCCCGCAGACAGACAATCAGCTTTGCCTCCGGCTCGATATGCAGCAGTAATTCAATCGCATGCAGCCAGGCACGATTTTTGTCGACTACCGCTTTCTTTTGGCAGTCCTGATTCCATCCCCGCAAAAAGCCTTGCATGGCCGTAGCCAGATGCGCATAGCTGCTGTCGAACGAATTATCCAACTGGGAAAGAAAGAAACTGTCATCGCTGATCATGCGGCGTATGCCCAGCAAGGTATTGCATAACGGCGAGCTATGTCCTTCGCAGTGTATTTCCGGATGTTGACCCAACAATTGACACAGCAAAGTGGAACCTGCTCGCGGCAGGCCGGTTACACCGATAAATTTAGCAGTCATGGGGGAATTGCTCTTCCATAGAAAGTTGATAGATGCGGAGGCAGAACAAGATCGATTTTCGGGATCAGATTATCTGAACGGTTAATCTTATGCAATCCTTGCGTATATGCTCTTAAGATAGTATTTTTAATACATGCCAAGACAGGATATCCCACCATGCTTTGTCACATAAATAATATTTACAAAAAACAGAATATTAACGTACAATTTAAAAATTGCTGATTTTACAAAGTTTTCTTTCTTGAGAGAACGACCACTGACGCATTAAAATGCCGATTCAATGGCGGTAGCGGCAGGATGTAATGGAATTAGGGAGGCGCCGGCTCCTGGCGTCGCGAGGGATAATATCATGCGGAAAAGTCATACCATGACCTAAAACAACAAAAAGCGCTGCGTAGCACTGATTTCGGTAATCGCCATGGTGTCATTCGCACTCGGGGCCGAA
>JBIODP010000093.1:0-8486 GCA_044445195.1 Burkholderiales bacterium
GGAGTGGATTCGGCAGGAAACACCGGCGACTTGAACGATCTCTGGAAAGTGCAGATTGCTCCGTAGGGCTGCAAAGCCCAACGCTTGCGATGCTAAAAACCGTTGGGCTTTGCAGCCCAACCAACGGCATAAAAAAAACGACCGATGGTATTTATTCCATCGGTCGCTTCAGTTTGGCTCTTATTGCCTTTTATTTTTTCTTCACTTCTTGTTCTTCAGTCTTTTTTCAGTTCTTACTCTTCACGTATCCAGGTTTGTGAACGGCCGATCCATGGCACGCCGATGTAACCGCGCACGTTCAATTTCTTGCCGCCTTCGATGACCGTCAGTTTGACGCTATAAGTCTTGCCGTTATCAGGGTCGAGGATCTGGCCGCCGCTGTACTCATCGCCGTCCCGCTTGGTTCCCGACATGATGATCATTCCGAGTATCTGCTGCTGATAGCGCTCTCCCTCGCATTTTGTGCACTTGGGATTTTGATCTTCACTCGGATCCCGGAAAAGCTTCTCGATTTTGCCTTTATATTCGCCACTGGCTTCAGTAATGCGAACCAGGGACTTCACCTTGCCTGAGCTGTCGTCGATAGTCTTCCATACGCCGATCGGCGAAAGTTCTTGTGCAGAAATGGATGCAGCAGCGCCGATCAGCGTCGCCAAAGCCAGAACTAAAAGTCTCTTCATTGTCTTCTCCTTAAAATGTGGATAACGCAGTACCCCCGGAATGGAATGGCATGCGTCTTATATTTTCGGTTTTTTTTTGCAGCGATTTGGATTCTAACACCCCCCGGCGCTTCTTAGAAGCGACATGGAACAAATATTGTCCTTGGAAACCGCTTGATATCCTGTCAAGACCCAGTGGCAGTATGCATCCGCTTCGCCACCTGCTGTTTGAACTCTTCCAGCTTGGGATTGATCTTCGCTGCTGAATCGGCTGCGATTTTTTCGCCTAGCGCCTGTTGCATGACCGGAATGGCAGCTTCGAATTTACTCTTCACCGGGGATTCAAGCATGGCAATAATCTGACGCAATTCGTCATTATTGAATTTTTCCGCCAATAACGGAACGACGACCGTTGGAATGAATTTTTTCGCGCTCGCGCGCACCACCGGCGTGGCCTCATCCATAAATTTCTTGGCGTCTTCGTTAATATCTTTCATCGCAGCATCTCGCCGCTCGGCGGAAACACGTCCCATCAATAACGAGTTCGCCTTCCGCACCGATTCGACAACCGATTCTTGCAATGTCGCCACACCGATATTTTCCACAGGCCATAGCTGCAATACGTGCTGGATTAATTGTTCTTTCTCCGGCGGAATGGCTGTTTCTGCATTTACCGCGCCGGCTATGGTTAAAATGATAATGGCAATCGCCGACTTGAACATGAAAGAACTCCTTAAACAGGATTAAAAATGAAAGAATGCACGCATCGATGTCGTCAGAACGGTTTTGTGAATTTGACCCCGAAAAAGCGGATGATGATAGTGCCTTCGACATTCATGGCGGCATACGGATTGTAAACCACATTAAAGAAATTATCGCAGTTAAGATTGCAATCGGTGCGCGCGGGAACATTGTAACTACCCTTCATAAGAGTGCCGGCCACACTGATGGAAGCGCCGTTTCCGAGTTTGTACTCCAAACCGAGGCTCATCAGCTTCGTATTCGGCAAAGGGGCGATTAAATTGATTTGATTACCCGGTATCGAACTTTTGCGCGGCTCATAGCCTGCGCGTAATGCCAGGTCGCTGGTAACTTGCATCTGCAAGCCGAAGCTGTAATTCACTACGCTGCGCGCGCCAACCGGCAGCGTCAACTGAGACGAATTGGAGATGCCGAAGATGCGAGCCATCTCCAGCAAGTTGATATTTTGGTCGAATTGCATCGTCAGAGAATTCCATTTAGCCCAATCGGCGTAGCTGACATCCATATTGAATTGCAGAAAACTCACCGGTTTCAGCTTGACGCCCAACTGCACGCGTGTCGGAAATGGAATGTCCGCCACCACATGGCCGCTTTGCACTGCCGGTATACTGGCCGGCATGGCCGTGATAGCGGCGGTAAGCGGCCCAAGCAGGCTATGTTGCAAGCCGTAGGTGAACGCGCGTAACTCGGGAGCGGCGTCGATCACGTAAGTGCCGTGATAATAGGTGCTGGTTCCGCCCTGCAACACCGCCCCCAGCGCAAACCAGTCGACCGGTTCCCACAGTACGCCGAGATTGATGGTCGGGTCGATCGGAGCGGTCAGTTCCAGATTCATGTTGGCTACCTTGTTGAATGGGTTCAGCATCCCATTCTTGCCGCCGCCGCATAAACCGAAAAAGAAGACGTCGACAACATTTTGCTCTCCATTTGGGCAAAACCCCTGTTGCACCTTGCCGATTATGCCCAACAGCGTGTTGGGCATGCGCATGTCGGTATTGACCACTAGCGCGCCGTAGGCAATCGGCACCCCGACGCCGACGCGCAATGTGTCGGAAACCTTATAGCCTACGGTCGGCGAAAAATAGACTATGCGCTCGATATCCACCAGCTTGCCGTCGTAGGCGGCCGGATCGTTCGGATCTGAGCGGTCGAAGGATAAGCCCATGGTCGGGTAACTCATGGTGCCGAAGGTAAATGGCGAATTCGGCTGGTGGAAAGCCAGGCCCAGCGAGGGAAGCACCAGCGCCGGCATGTGCCAGGGCAGCAAACCGATTATCGGCAGGTATAGACGCTGCCGCACCGAACCGGAATGGGTGTTGTTCAGAGGGTCGTCCTTAAACCCGCCGATGTCGATATTGGACGCGTCTTGAAACGTGTTGGGGTTGCGAATGGAGACCACGGAAACGCTATCGCTGCGGGTATCGGCTTCGATGCGCGCCAGACCCGCCGGGTTGAAATGGATAGACGCAATGCCGGGCGGGTCGGCGGTTACCGCATTGCCGAGCGACATGGCAACCGGGTCGACCAGCAGATTGTCACCCAGCTCGGCGTGCGCGAACGGCGCCGCCGCCATGCCGAGCAGGCACGCCACCAGCCACGCCTGCGCCCTGCTCCACACGGTGTTAGCGATTCCCATTGCGGTTCTGTCCGATTAAAATGAAATGGGCATCGTTACATCGATCGAGAGATTGGGAGAATTGGCGGTCAGGCCGATTCCTATTGAGGTGTTGATCGTCGTCTTCGGCGTCACGCGATAGCCAATGCCGAAGCTCATGACGGCGGAAGTCGAGGTCGCGGTGAGATTGCTGGCGCCGTTCGTGAAAGAAAGTCTGGATGCCCCCGAGATCGACTCCTGGAAAGAGAACGAAGTTGTGATCATGTACGATAACGCATAAGCGAAACCGCCACCGAAACCGACGGTCATGCCCGGTTTGACTTCCGTCAGCGTGCTGCTGCTGAGTACCTGGTTCAGTCCCTTGGCAGGCAGACTGTAAGTGAGATTCAGCGAACCGAATAACGCAACCGGATCGACGATTTGATTCACGTTCAAGCCGCCGCTCAATGAGACCACGCCGCCGCCAGTCGCCAGACCGCTACCGGCGATGCCATGAAACGGGCTGTTGCCGGTAGGCAGGCCCAACCTGCCGGTGAGCGTCAGCGATGGCTTGTCGCGTTGCGCCTCGAACGGTTGAAAGCGGGCGCCCAGGCTGATATCGCCAAAGCCGTTCGAGACGCCGTTAACGATCGCAGTCTGCGCATATTTGCTGACAATCGGCAACGTAAAGTTTCCGGTCAGGTTATTAAGCAGGCCGTAGTCCACCGAAAACGTATTGACAATCGTGTGGGAATTGGTGTTCTCGATGGCGAACAGGGTGGCGTTGCCCGACGCCAGGTCGGTTGTGATCGTTTGCTGGCCTATGTAGGTGTAGTTCACATCGTACGTCACTTGAATGCTGCCGCGCTTGATCAGCGTATAGTCCTTGTCCACCGCGGTCAGCGTTTGTTTCAGCAGTTGCGAAGTCTGGTCGACGTCGGTCGACTGTTTTCCCAGCGCGTCCCGCACTGCAGCGGCGCTGGCGGTCCCGGTTGGCGTTGGCGCGGGCGCAACCGGTATCGCGGCAGGGGCAGTTGGCGTCACAATGGGCGCAGCCGGCGTCATGGCAGGTACGGTTGGCGCCAACGCAGGCGCAACCGGTGTCGCGGCAGGGGCGGTTGGCGTCACAACGGGCGCAGCCGGCGTGGCGGGGGCGGTTGGGGTCACCGGCGCTACCGGCGGCACAACAGGGACAACAGGCGCAACTGGTGTCGCAGTTGGCGTCACTTCGGGTGGTGCCGGCGTGCCGCCAGGTAATTCCAGCATCTCGGCAGTCCTCCTGGCGGGCTTAGCTGGCATCGTGGCGGGTGCGGTTCGCATCGCAGCAGGCGCAACCTCAATAGGGGAGGTTGATTTCTTGGCGGACGCAGAGCCCTCCTCGACACGCGCGGTTGATTGCTTGGCGGACGATGCCCGTTTCTCGGCAGGGTCGGTTGTCATCGCATCGGGCGCATCCGGTATCGCCGTAGGTACGGTTGGCATCACAACCGGCACAGCAGGAACAGCAGGCGCAGCCGGCGCCACGATAGCGATGGTTGGAGGCACAGCGGGCGCAGCCGGCGTCGCGGCGGGTCCGGTTGGCATCGTGACGGGCGGCGGCGGCATCTCGGGGCGTCCGATTGACTTCTTTTCGGGCGCAACCGGCGTCTCGGTGCGCGCGTTTGCCTTCTTATCGGACCTGATCGGCGTCGCGTCAGGCGCAGATGGCGCGGTGGCGGGCGCAACCTGCATTGCCGGCATGGCGATAGGTGCGGTTGGCGTCACAGTAGGGACGATTATCGTTGTCGACGTGTTTTGCGCGTGGACCGACATTACCAACCCTGCTGCAACTAAACCCAACAGCGGATAAAATTTCATGAAAACTCCTTGTCGCTAAATTAAAGGGAGATGCGTGCGTGCCGGGCGCATGCTTATTGACGATATATCGATATTCCCCCGTAACCGTTGATCAGGCGCTGCATCTGCAACCCATTATCCATAGGTTGAATGATGGCCTCATCTTTGATGCGGTCCATATCGGTCACGCCCAATTCCTCGTCCGTCAGCGCAAGCTGGTGCAATGCAGGGCGGTTCTTGGGCGGGTAAACGATGAAAAGCGTATTGTGGTCCCACAACGATGCGAATTTTTGCAGCGAGAACACGATGTTGCCGGCCGATGGATCGGCGATATATACCAAGCCGTCACGCACGCCGCGCACCACCACGAAATGCTTGGAGCCGCCGAAGTCGATCGGCACCAGCGCCGGATGCTCCAATGTCAGCAAGTCTGCTGCGGTAGCTTTGAAGCCCGCGCTTGAAACATTAATGGAGGCAAGGTAGCGCTTCATATCCAGCAACGAAAAGCCGCGCCGCGCAATAATTTTTTCTTTTTCACCATGCTCCATCATGCCTTCCATCGCCTGCTGTTCGGTCACTTTTATGCCCAAATCGAAATTAACAATCGTGACTAACGCCGCCGACCCGCAGCTGTAATCAAATGCCTGGTGAACTATATGGCGAAATTTTAAGACCTCAAGCGGCTCCATCCGCACCGTCTGCGTAATGGGCCCGCCGCCGACCGGCCCTTGCTGCAACTCGAACTGGCCTTTCGGGCGATCCAGTGGTTCAATATTCGAAAACAGCCCTGCGCCGGTAATGAAGATCGCCACGAAACCGGCCAGCATCATCAGCATGGGAGTCCGCGACCAGTCACTGCTTCCCTCCGCTCAATTGCATCGTTCGCGCGCAATGGATGCGCCAAAGTACGCGCTAATACTTCCATCGAAGTTGACGGAAATCGTCGGGATGCGCTATTCCAATTAATGTATTTCACATTGCCTCCCTATATTTTTCAGCCGATTTTATGCCGCCTGATTTCTAATACCGACAGTCTGGAGGCGCGCTATGCTGATCTCTATGCAAACTCGTATACACGCTTACCCGCACGCGTTCGCGATAGAACTGATTATTATTTCAGTTGGAATGATATCAGGATTTGAGCTTGATGTTGAGGTATTGAATCTGTATCGAGCCTATACTGCTGGCGCCGATATCTATGTTTCCCGACGGCGTGGTAAATTTTATGTCGTTGATTTGCAGGCTGCCGGATTGCGCCGGGGTCGAACCCGTAGGCCAGCCGATGCCCAGTTCGACATACGGATTGCTGTCGCTGTCGACAGCGATAGTGAATATGCCGGGTTGCGCAGCGAGATCGGCAAGCACCCAGGGATCGTTAGGCACAGTGCTCGGAAAGCCACCGCTCGCCGCGCCGAGTTTAATCCCGCTGAAGCTCATTTGGCCGGCGCTGTTGCCAACGCCGGTCGGCTGCAGCAACACATTATCGATCGCCATGTTCAGCGACACCCCAAAGCCCACGCCGCCGCTTGCGTTAGGGGACAACTGCAGGCTGCTGCCGTTGAATGCCAAGTTCTGGATCGTGACGCCGGTGCCGAAGGTGTTGCCATTGTCGTTAATCGCCTGGTCGTAGGAAATATTGAAAACGTTGACGCCGGGGCCAAGAATGGGGAAAGCCAGATTGACGTAGTCCGGAATTCCCATAGCCGCGCCGGACACGATGTCGAAAGTCGAGACAAACACGCCGGTAATCGCCAAATTATTCATGGCCAACGAAGCAGGATTGCCGCCCGTGTCTGTGACGCCGTGATAACCATTCGTATCCGTGAAGCCGCCCAAGGTAAAGGCGCCGGCGTTAAAGTTCACGTTAGCGGCAAAGGAGATTCCATCGCCGCCTCGAACGTCCGACAACGCCTCATCGCTTAGCGCCTCCATATCTGCGGCAACAGCGGTCGCGCCGCTGCAGCACAATCCCGATATTATGCAGAGGCGCGTTAATAAAACTCTGATGCTCATCGGTCGGTTCTCATTTTGGTTCTCGTTTTGCTTCTCATTTTATTTGTGGCGCAGCATGGCAAGAACCACGTTATTGGGCACAGTCCCCGTGGTGTTCAGCGCGGTCAAGCGATCAGTCCAGTTTAGCCACACGCCGGCCTGGGCAACATTCGGCGCCGACAAGCCGGGTTGAGCCGGAAACTGCACCGCTTGCGACAGCAATGAAACCCAGAAGTCGCGGCTCGGCGCCGCCGTCGTGCCGGCCGACACCCCGCCGATTGCCGACAGCGACAACGCCCCTCCCGCGCACGAAGTACCGGTGCAAGTCAGGCTAGTCGAGCGTGAACCAATGGAACTAAGCGCGTCGCCGGCGCCGTCGGCGATCTGCAAGGCGCCGCTGACCGTGTTCATTAACAAGCCGACGGTACCCGAAATTCCTTCGAAGCCGAGACGCATACCGATGACCTGGTTGCCGGACGCGTTATAGATAAATTCGAGGTAAGGATTAGTGATTTGCACCGCAGTCGCAGTCGTCGCCGTCCCGCCAGTGCCAAATTGCAGCGCCGGAATGTCGATGTCGGCTCCGGGGCCATTAAGGTTATTTTGTCCCAGCAGGATATTCTGAAGATTCGCGTTTAACGCGATGCTGGAATTGAGCGTGATCGTAGAAAAGTTGAATCCGCCACTGGTGGTGTTATCCAGCGTGATCAGCCCTTGTCCCCTGACCTCAGCTAATTCGTCATCAGACAACTCGACAGGCGCACCCCATGCTGTGCCGGTGCACAATAGAGATACAATTGCAATATTTACAATAAAACAAGCAACACGAAACTGCCGCATAGTCTTTAAGCACCAGAATTTGCGTCGATGAACCCAAGGGCGACTTGCCGCCAATAGGAAAACGGCTCCCGGCGTGCGCCGGGAACCGTCACTAGCTGGAACTAAGCAACTGCCTCAAAGAGGCTGAAGATTAGTGAGCCCAGATGTAAACGCTAGTACCACCGAGGTTGATGCTATTCATAGCAATAGAACCGAACGACTGAGTTTGCGTACCGCCATACAGGTTAGTGCCGCCTTGAACACCGTTCACACCCATTGTGATGCTACCGACGCTCATGTTCAGCAGATGGCTGGTTTTGATATCAGGAATCGCGATTGCAACGACGTCGCCACCGTTATAGAAGTTTGTCAGAGCATTAGCTTGAGCAGCGGCTGCAGCAGTAGCTACAGCTACGGTACCACCTGCTGTACCGCCGCCAGCCTGGAAGGCAGTAACAGCGTTACCAGCGGCTGCAGTCGGCGAATACACACCCAAGACAGTCGATACTACGCCGCCGACGCCGGTAGAATCAGCACCGATAAAGTTAGTCTGCGACAGGATGTCCAGAGTAAAGGCGAAATCACCAGTGAAGCTGATGTTGTTAAAACCAATGCTACCGGCGCCTGCTGCATTGTTTGTTTGGTACACAAACGAACCGACACTCACGTTCAGGTAAGCGCCGATAGATACGCCGTCTTGACCGGTAACTTGGCTCAGATCTGTATCCTGGATTTGGTCCATCGCCGAAGCGCCCATAGCGAAAGAAGATAAAGCAGCTGCAATTGCGGTTTTGTGGATCAGTTTCATTTGATATCTCCAAGGA
>JBIODP010000094.1:0-8469 GCA_044445195.1 Burkholderiales bacterium
CGCCATCCTTTGGGAAGAGACTGATGCCGATGCTGGCAGCAGGAGATAACTCGTTTCCCTGCATGTCAATCGGCACAAATAGCGCATCAAGAATTTTCTGCGCAATCAATGCTACATTGCCTTCATGCGCCACATCCGACAGCACGACGACAAACTCATCTCCGCCCAGGCGCGCTACGGTATCTCCCTCCCTGATGTTTTGCGACAGCCGCCGGCCTACTTCGACGATCACATTGTCTCCAGCGTCATGCCCCAGACTATCGTTGATATTCTTGAAGCGATCAAGATCGATAAAGAATACCGCCACATACTTTCCCGCTCGATGGGCAAACGTAGTCGCCTGAGATAAGCGGTCCAGCAACAATAAGCGGTTGGGCAAGCCGGTCAAACCATCGTGGTTTGCATGGTGATCGAGTTGCTGTGCATAATGCTTGCTTGCCACGTCGGCACGCAACGCGGCAATCCCATACGCCAAATTACCCGCCAGATCCTCGGCCATCCTGACCTCCTCGATGGTAAAAGTGTCCGTTTCCTTCGAATACACAGTTAATGCACCGAGTGTCTTGCTGCCTACTTTCAACGGTTGCGACATGGCAGACAAAATTTTATGCCGTTCGAAAAATTCACGCCACGGAGCATAAAGCGCATTGGTTTGTATATCTTTTACGACAATGGCCCTGCCGGTTCGAATAGCAGCTCCGGTGGCCCCCTGTCCGGTCTCTGAATCATCCCAATGAACCCGGTTGATCGTGGAAATCAGCGCGCCCTCTTCAGCTTCAGCCAGAGCTGCCGGACGCACCCTTTTCGCTTCGTCCTCTTCTGCAAATCCGACCCACACAAACGGGTATCCACCTACCTCCCGCACAATGCAACAAATCTCCGTCAACAATGCGGGTTCTTCCATGGCACGAGCCAGGGCTTGGTTGCACCCGCTTAAAACCCGCAGCGCGCGATCTATCCTCTTGCGCTCGGTGATGTCCAACATGATGCCAATAGTTACGCCGTTGCCGCCGATTTCCATTTTTGAGCCGAAGACTTCAGCGTCAAAGACGGAGCCGTCTTTTCGTCGGGCTCGAAGCTCATAATGAATTCCGTGGATTTCGCCAAGCAGGCGCCGCTTGATAGTCGATTCAACCAGATGCAGGTCGTCATCTGCAACGATGTCGAAAACGCCTACTGATGAAATCATCTCGTTTCGTCCGTAAGCGAACATGTCGGCCATCTTCGGATTGACAAATCGAAACATGCCATCCTGAACAATGTAGACGCCCACAATGGAATTTTCGGCCAGACCCCGAAACATGGATTCTGCCTTCTTGAGCTCTACCCGATCCAGGTCAATACGGGCAATCAGGTTACCGATCCGTTGCGCATAATGCTCGAAAGCATTGGCCAACTGGCCGATTTCGTCACTGGAACGGAAATGGATTCCCGATCGATAATTCCCTGCTGCGATCTCCCTGCTCCTCTGCGTAAGCGCAACCAAGGGATAAACAATCTGCCTGCGAGCAACGAGAAAAGCCGCAGCAAGCACCAGCATATCCAGCATCAGCAGCGCATACATTTCCACTAGCGCACGCGCTTGCGCTTGTTGTGATTCCTCGGTCAATGACCTGACGAGAGTCTCAGCATCAGTCAGCACCCATTCGGCATCCTTGCCAATCTGCACGATTTCTGCCGTAAAGTCAGTCGCGCCCGACGCTCTGGCGAGCGCCTTCACGGTGTGGCTGCGATAACGTTCCCAATCCTCCCGCGTCACGTCCAATTGGCGATGAATTCGGCTCGACAATATCCTGACGTCATAGCCAAATGCGCTCCCTCCTTGCCTCAACGCACTCACTGCCATGTCGAAATCGTCCATCGCAGCATCTAACTTAGCCTTCCCCTTGCCTTGTTCGCGCAATACGTTGACGGCTTCAAAAGCAATTTTCTGACTCAGCATGCGCAGCTTGCCGGCAACATTAATCGTTTCCGCCACGCCGTTAATATCCCGCAGCATCGCGTGGACAACCACGACATTGGCCGCCGCGAGGATCAATATGGCAGTAAAAGTCATGCCTAATTTTTTGCTGATGGTGAAATTCAGAGGGCGGGGCCGATTCGGCGCATATTGAACGAGTTGCTCTTCTGGCACGGCTTCTCCACGTACATAAGTTATTTGTCTGTTCGCACAGTCTGTGTGCAAAATTGTGGATGCGGAAGTGCCGTACCGCACCCGGCCATATGGCCCTGGTGTTGAGAAACGGAAATTGGGGAATTTTAAAAATGCGGCTGATCTGTGCGCCGCCGATATGCTGCGCTTTCAACCCAATCTGGCGCATGCGCCGTCACGAACGGGATCGGATTCGCTCTATTTGAATGTTCGTCGCGCAAAAATCACTGCGGCTTCCGATCGGCGAGTCACATGGAGCTTCTGAAAAATATTGCTTAAATAGTTCTTTACAGTCTTGTCGCTAATATCAAGCGCAGCGCCAATTTCCTTATTGGTTTTTCCCTCAGCGACATGAAACATAATCCGTTGCTCCTGGGGGCTCAACATTTTGTCGCCGTCAGTATTAACTGCATGGGTTCGGATCCGTTTAAGCAAGGTCTGGATAATGACGGGATCTAGAACATGGCGGCCTGAAGCTACATTTTCAATCGCATCTATCAGTGTCTCTGCATCGACATCCTTCAGCAAATAGCCGTCCGCCCCCGCGAAGATACTATCCAATCGGACCTTATCGTTATCGACGGATGTCAAAATCAACACCTTGACGCTGGGAGATGAAGCTACAATCTTCCGGCATGCATCCAAACCGGAACCATCCGGCAGTTGCGTATCCATCAATACGACGTCGGGGTTCACACGGAGAGATGCGGTTATCGCGTCGGACGCGGTGCTGCATTCACCAACAATCTCAATATTGCAGCCCGCGCTAACAAACGCACGCACACCGGTACGAACCATCGGATGTGCATCAACGAGCAGGAGCCGGATCGTCCTGGGATTGCCATAGGTCATTCTTCGTGCTCTCGGATTTTCAAAAGGAGGAAGTGTCGGCCAAGAAAAAAGTCAGAGAAAGTACCATATGGCCTAGGGCTGAATGGAACAAACGCATGCTGACGCGTTTCATAATTCTTGCATTCATTACCATTAAATTTCTATAAAGTAATTCTTATACCAATGGATGCACGGTGTTCGCAGTGCGCATCAAAGATTACGCTGCCAAGAAAAAGTCTTCTATTCATCACGTTTTTTACCTTGCTTAATTAGTATGTCTTCAAGGCGAGCGCCACGTTGCTGCACCCAAAAGACAATGATCGGAATCCGGTTTCAGCGACATTGCGATTGCGCACATGTTCGCGATCCCGGAACTGGCTATTTTTATAGCCTCCCCAAAAAAAAACGTCCACGCAATCAGGTGAAATACCTGATTGCGTGGACGCCGTTGTCCTCGCAACTCCATCATTGGGGCCGCAATACAAATCTCTGAATCATCGTTGATTCGATTGAATGCCATGCAGATTTCGTGCCAGAGACAATCGCGTGAATGGGAAGAAATTTTCGATATTTGAATTGTGCGTCGATATTGTTTGTGAGCCCGGCCCCAACCACCACCGTCACCACGAGATTTGCTTGATGGGCCACAAACAAGCTCCCAAAAAGAATTGTGGCATCGCACCATTCGAATGCATGCCAACACGATTATGAACATTTTTGGAGCGTGGTTACGCAAAAACGCACGCAATTCCATGACCTGACAGCGAACTATGATGGCACGGGATTTGCATATCGCCTGTCAACAGAGTCAATGACGGCTCTATAACTAATTGCGCAAGTCTAATGGTGGACTTGCCCGGACAACGGCGTCCGTTCAGTCAGGTATTTCAGCTGACTGAACGGACGCTTTTTATTTTTGGGTGATAAAAAATGAACGGTAAAGCAACCAGCATCAAACTCTTCAGTTTTGCCACTCCGCAAATGCGTGCATTTCCGTCTCTTGGATGGCTTTCTTCGCCTGCTTTTTTGCTTGGTTTGCCTGCGCCCCGCTGATGCCGGTTATCAAGGGCGAATTCGGCTTATCGATCGGGCAAATTGCCAATATCAATATTGCAGCAGTGGCCGTTACCATTTTGGTCCGCCTGATCGTCGGCCCGATGTGCGATCGCTACGGCCCGCGCAAAACTTATACCGGTTTGTTGCTGCTCGGCGCGATCCCGGTGCTCGGCGTGGCGCTCTCGCAAAGCTATGGCACCTTCCTGTTCTTCCGCTTGTGCATCGGTGCGGTGGGCGCAAGTTTCGTCATTACCCAGTATCACACTTCGGTGATGTTTGCGCCGAACGTGGTCGGCACCGCAAACGCGGCGGCGGCCGGTTGGGGCAATACAGGCGGTGGCGCGGCGCAAGCGCTGATGCCGCTTTTGTTGGCGGCACTATTGATGATGGGCGTCAGCAACACAATGGGATGGCGTCTTGCTCTGCTCGTTCCCGGTGTATTGATGTTGATCATGGCCGCGGTTTACTGGCGTTTCACGCAAGACTGTCCTGAGGGAAATTACGCCGAATTGCGCGCTGCGGGCGCTACGGTGGAAGGAGGAGGAAAAAAAGGCGGCTGGGAGAGCTTCCGCCTGGCCAGCCTCAACTATCGCGTCTGGCTCTTGTTCGTTACCTATGGAGCCTGCTTCGGAGTGGAAATTTTTATTCATAATATCGCTGCAACCTATTATGTCGATCACTTCAACCTGTCGTTGAAGAGCGCAGGTCTGGCCGCCGCCAGCTTTGGTCTATTGGCGCTGTTTGCACGCGCTTTGGGCGGTTGGTTATCCGATAAGGCCGCCTTCTACGGGAATTTGAATACCCGTGCGACCTTGCTATTCGTCATGATGATCGGCGAAGGTTCTGGTCTGCTCTGGTTTTCTCACGCAAACAGCGTGACCTTGGCGGTGACCGCCATGCTGACCTTCGGTTTATTCACTCACATGGCATGCGGCGCGACCTACGCACTGGTGCCGTTCATCGATCGCAAAGCGTTGGGCGGCGTTGCCGGCATCATCGGCGCAGGCGGCAACGTCGGCGCGGTGCTGGCCGGTTTTCTGATGAAAGGATTAGGCGACGTGCAGCAAACATTGAACGTGCTGGGTATTTTAGTTATCGTCTCCGCGCTGTGTGCGATCGCCTCCCGATTCGGCACGGGACACACCGCTGGCCAGCAAACAGTCGCCAGCAATAGCCTTGTCGCTTAAGGAAACGCCGATTATGAATCTAGAAGGCGCGCAGCCGCAACGCGCGAGCGGTTCCGCTCCAGCCTTATCGGGGGAATTGTTCGGCGCGTTGATTAATTTGGCAGGCCGGCAGCGAATGTTATCGCAACGCATCGTGTTGAATGCAGTGCTGGCGTCGCTGGGCCAGCATGGCACGATGCAAATTGCCCGCGAAACGCTCACCCTTTTTAGTGATAGCCACACCACATTGGTGCAGGGTAATCGTGAGTGCCCAGGTGTTTTCTTCGAGGATTTGCGGCTGGCCTACTTCGGCCCGATGCAAGGCGACAAACACATTCGCGATTTCATGGATCTGGCCGAGCGCACACTGGATGCCACCGCAACCGGTTTCAGGTCGGCGCCAGGCCTGCTGAGTGAACTCGGGCAAAGCGCCACCTCGATCGTTGCGCTGCTCAACCGCATCACCGTCGTATATGAAGACGAATCCCGGCGCTATTCGCAAACGCAAAAAAAACAGCTGAATGTAATGATGAATGACATTAAGATGATCGCGAAGCAGGCTCGCATTGTGTCCTGCAATGCCCAGATCGTAGCCGCGCGCGCAGGTAATGCGGGACGTGAATTTTCGGTGGTCGCGGGTGTATTGTCCAAGATCACAGGCGAGATCGACGACTTGGTGCATGTCGCGCTGAGAATCAATCAATAGTAGGCAACGCAGACACTTCGTTCGACCACCGTAACAACCTTGACCTCTATGCTTCGCTCATATGGATTCAGGCTGCTCTTGGTTTTTGCAGCATGGCTTTCAGGTTTGCCAGGCGGTTTTGCGGCGTGATCGTTTCTGCTTCGGTGGGCACCGCAGTGCCTTCGTCCAGCTTCATTTCCTTGATAAAGCGCGATACGTCGCAGTGCACGCTTTCGCGCGCGCGCTTGCGCTTCTTGCACCAACTGATATGCAAGCTGCGTTGGGCGCGGGTGATGCCGACGTACATCAGGCGGCGCTCTTCTTCAATGCGCGCGCCGAGCGTCTCGGCCGGTGCGTCGGGGTCTCCCTTGTGCGGCAGTATGCCCTCTTCCACCCCCACTAAAAAAACATGCGGAAATTCCAGGCCTTTCGATGCATGCAAGGTCGACATGCGCACCGCATCCGGCTCTTCGTCGCGCCCTTCCAGCATGGTCATCAAGGCGACCATTTGCGTCAATTCCAGCAAGCTCTTTTCCGGGTCGGCAGCATCCTTGCCACCGTTGCCCTTTTCCTTCAGCCACGTCGTGAAATCCACCACATTTTGCCATTTGCCCTGCGCCTGCCGATCATCGGAGGTATCGTAAAGATAGGCTTCGTAATTGATTTCCTTCATCATGTCGTCCAGCACCTGCGCCGCATTGTCGCCGCTGCCGGCTTTACCGACGCGGCTGGCGCGCGCTTCAAGCCGGTTGATGAAATCGCAAAATTCGCGCAGCGGCGTCAATTGGCGGTCGGCCAATTTAGCTTCGATGCCGCCTTTGAAAACTGCTTCAAACAAAGAACACTGCCATTGCCCGGCATACGCGCCCAGCGCTTCCAGCGTCGCTTGCCCCACCCCGCGCTTGGGCGTGGTGACTGCGCGAATGAATGCCGGATCGTCGTCCTGGTTGGCGATCAGGCGAAGATAGCTGATGATGTCCTTGATCTCGGCACGGTCGAAGAAACTCTGACCGCCCGAGACGGTATACGGAATGCGTTCCTTGCGCAGCGCCTGCTCGATGACCCGCGACTGATGATTGCCGCGATACAGTACCGCATAGTCGGAAAACTTGGCGCGCCGTTCAAAACGATGGGCGGAAATCATGATGGCAATCTGTTCGGCCTCCTGGTCGTCGTCTTGCAGCCCATTACCTTGACCGGGTCGCCCAGCCCATGTTCGGACCATAACGATTTTTCAAACAACTTGGGATTATTCGCGATCACCGCATTAGCTGCCTGCAAGATGCGCGTACTTGAACGGTAATTCTGCTCCAGCTTGATTACCTGTAGATCCGGAAAATCGGCCTGCAACTGTTTCAGGTTTTCCACGGTCGCGCCGCGCCATGCGTAAATCGCCTGATCGTCGTCGCCTACCGCCGTAAACAACGGTTTCTTGCCGATCCCGGTCACCAGCAGCTTGACCAGCTCGTATTGGCACGTATTGGTGTCCTGATATTCGTCCACCAGCAAGTAGCGCAAGCGGCGCTGCCATTTGTCGCGCACCGCATCGTTACTGCGAAATAACGTGACCGGCAAGCGGATCAGATCGTCGAAATCCACCGCTTGGTACGCAGAAAGCGTCGCCACGTAATTGCGATAGATGCGCGCGGCTTGCGCTTCGTCTTCGGTGGCCGCGCCTTGCAAGGCGGTATCGGGATCGATCAGGTTGTTTTTCCACAAAGACATCGCCGTCTGTATTCTGCGCACCAGTTGTTTGTCGGTCGTCGTCGCCAGATCCTGCACCAGCGAAAAGCAATCGCTGCTATCCATGATGGAGAAACGGTCCTTGAGCCCCAGCTCTGCGGCTTCCTGGCGCAAAATCCTGACCCCCAGCGAGTGAAACGTGCTCACCGTTAAATGCTTCGCCTGCTTCGGCTCCTTCAGCAGTTTAGCTATCCGCTCCTGCATTTCCAATGCTGCCTTGTTGGTAAAGGTCAAGGCGGCGATGTGCCTGGCTTCGTAGCCGCACTCTTCAATCAGATGGGCGATCTTCTGGGTGATCACGCGGGTTTTCCCGGAACCCGCGCCGGCGAGCACCAGGCAGGGGCCATCCATATATTTGACGGCTGCGCGCTGCGGCGCATTCAGACCAAACTGTGGAGTTACCATGCAGGCAAGCTTTTTACAGTCGCGTCTACGGTAGCGCTAACGCGCATCGATATCGGCAAGCGTTTCTCGCCCTCGCTGCGTCAGCGCGAATCCGCCCGACGCCTGGGGTTCGATATGCCCTTTCTTGTGCAGGAATGTGGCGGCGACTGCATCCAGCGGAGCATGCGGGTCGGCCGATATGGCGCGCAAGCCATCGATGCAATTTTTAATCACCAGCGCTTCTTTTGCTTTTTCGGTCAAGGACAGGCTTCCGTCTTTTCCATAAGCCGCGTATTTGAGGGCGCTCAGGCGTTTGGCATTGCGCGCCACGCAAGCCGATAGCCTTGCCGACTTCTGCCCTTTGCCGATTTGCACAAGCGCGTCGTATTCATCTGTCGTCAGACTATCGTCCATCATGCCTTCCCTGCGCTGCGGCCATTACTATTATTATC
>JBIODP010000095.1:0-8446 GCA_044445195.1 Burkholderiales bacterium
GGCATAGATGCACGGATTAATTGTAATTTTAGTCCCCTTTCGATGGCGGGTGGCGTTTGGTACGCCGGCTTGGCCTAAATAGTAAACAACCCGGCAAGTCGAAGACTTACCGGGTTGCGGACAGGGGGCTTAAGTGATGACAGCCAATGTTGCAGAAGTTTTGCCGTAGGCTTCCTTATTTGCCACCTTATCGGCCGCGGCCGCCTGAGCGGTGAGGCGCTGACGGTTTGCCGGCGCCGCTGCCGCCAAATGGCTTGGCCGGCCCATTCGGCCTTGGCGCCGCCGACGAACGCGCATTGGCGCCGCCACCGCCGCCGGATCTGCCTTGCGGGCGGCGACCGGGCACATTGCCGCTACGCAGTTGGACGGGTTGCGCGCGGGCATTCGGGTCGGGTTCGAAACCGGGAATGACTTCCTTCGGCAGCGAGCGCTTGATCAGTTTTTCAATGTCGCGCAACATTTCGTGTTCATCGACGCACACCAGCGACACCGCTTCGCCAGTTGCGCCGGCACGGCCGGTACGGCCGATCCGGTGCACATAATCTTCAGGAATATTCGGCAAGTCGTAGTTCACCACATGCGGCAATTGGTCGATGTCGATGCCGCGGGCGGCGATGTCGGTCGCTACCAGCACTTGCAGGCCGCCTTCCTTGAATTCCGACAATGCGCGGGTGCGCGCCGTCTGGCTCTTGTTGCCGTGTATCGCCATGCCGACGATGCCGTCTTTTTCCAGTTGCTCGACCAGTTTGTTGGCGCCGTGCTTGGTGCGGGTAAATACCAGCACTTGCTGCCATTGATTGGTCTTGATCAAATGGGCCAGCAGCGGATGCTTGCGATCGCGGTCGACCGGATGTATTTTTTGCGCGATGATTTCAACGGTCGAATTGCGGCGGGCGACTTCAATCATCGCCGGCGCATTCAGCAAACCGTCGGCAAGCGTCTTGATTTCCTCTGAAAAGGTCGCCGAGAACAACAGGTTTTGGCGTTTCTTTGGCAACACCGCCAGAATGCGGCGTATGTCTTTGATGAAGCCCATGTCGAGCATGCGGTCGGCCTCATCCAGCACCAGGATTTCAATTTGGTTCAGGTTGACGGTGCCTTGCTGCATGTGGTCGAGCAAACGGCCGGGCGTGGCGACCAGGATATCGACACCATGTTTCAGCAATTTGATCTGCGGGTTGATGCCGACTCCGCCGAAGATCACGGTGGAGGTTAATTTGACGTATTTGCCGTAGGTGCGCACGCTTTCTTCGACCTGCGCAGCCAGTTCGCGGGTGGGCGTCAGGATCAGTGCGCGAATCGGCCGCTGTGCTGCAGCGGAGCGGGGAGCTGTTGCCGCGCTCGCCAGGCGGTGCAGAATCGGCAGGGTGAAGCCGGCAGTTTTTCCGGTGCCGGTTTGGGCGCCGGCCAGCAGATCGCCGCCGGCCAGCACGGCTGGAATGGCCTGCGCCTGAATCGGCGTCGGCGTGGTGTAACCGTGCTCGGTAACGGCACGAACGATTTCATCGGCTAAGCCGAGAGTAGAAAATGACATGAAAACTCAATAGAGAATAGTAGCCTGTCGCCACGATGGCGCCAGTCGCAGGCAAACGGATTAGGATGCAGAGGGTCGAAATAGACAGCGGCAAGGTGACTGGAGATATGCCGCATGGGGCTAGTATAACAGGTACAGGCGTTGCGGGGGAAATAGGGCTGATCATTACCCCCAACTTTTCTGCAGTGCGTAGGTTGGGCTGCAAAGCCCAACGGTTTTTTGCCATCGCAGGCGTTGGGTTTTGCAGCCCAACCCGCCTAAAAAGAAACAGCCAGTTCGACGCCCGAATAATTCACGCGCGGGGTCAACTGGCGGCCACGGCCTTTCTCGAAATGTACCAGGCCGTGGCTTTCCATTGTTTTGAGCGTCCGGGAAAGATTCGATTCTGCACGGCCAGTTTTCTCAGCCAGTTCGCGAACCGAGGAGGGGTGCGTTTGCGCGATCAGCGACAATAACTGCCTATTCTTGTCCGAAAGCACGCGTGCGAAACTATCCAGGGATTGGAACCAGACTTTTGGTTCGTCAGGGGTCGGTACATATTCGCCACGCGCAATCGCCATCGTGCGCGCTTTGTACTGTTCGAGTGTGGCAATGCCGACTTTCAAGTTATTCATGGCTAGTTGCTCCTTTTCTGCAATATCGCTTCAACCTCAGTCCAGAAATCCGCCAGCAAAGTCGCAGCGTCCTGGTACGTATAAAATCGCACTTTCTCCCCACCGTGGAGGTGGTCGTGCGCAACGCGCGTTTTGGTTCCGGGGCCGCTTCCTTCGCGGATCGGATGGGCATTATCGAACCCAACGAGGCGGGTGCCGTCCTTGTTGTGCTGTGTCAGCGAGTAATTCAGCCCGTGCGGCCGCTCCGGCGTTGCCTGAACCTGCTTCACTGCAAACTTAACCCAATGCTCTCCATCCTCGTCCGCGAAGAACGTATCGCCGTCGAGCAAGAGAAGTGCATCGAGGCTGCCGTCACGGGTAATCATGATTTAATATATCATTAACTGATAAGTAAATCAAGTTACCATCACAGCCAACGTCAGAAAAGACCTCAAACGCTGTCGAAAAATTTATCAGGCAGTGCGTCTGCCTCAACCCGGACCAGAAATTGGTCAGGAAGCTTTACTGAGAGAACGGCGCCAGCAGGTTCACCATCTGTGCAAACACTTTCGGCGTTCCTGCAATGACATTTCCTTTGTATAAATAGTCGGATTCGCCGGCAAAGGTGCCCATGATGCCGCCCGATTCAGTTACCAGCAGCGAGCCGGCCGCCATATCCCACGGCTTCAGGCCTTTTTCGAAGAATCCGTCCAGGCGGCCCGCTGCCACATAGGCCAGATCCAGCGCTGCTGCGCCTGGGCGGCGCAGGCCGGCGCTGTTTTCAGTCATGACGCGGAACATTTGCAGATATTCATCCATGCCGCCTTTGTCGCGGTACATGAAGCCGGTGCCGATCAGCGCATCGGCAATCTTGTCGCGCTTGGTCACGCGCAAGCGTTTTTCGTTTAAAAAGGCGCCGGCGCCCTTGCTGGCGGTAAACAGGTCGTTGCGAGTGGGGTCATAGACGACCGCTTGCGTGATCTGGCCGTGTTGCTGCAGCCCGATCGAAACGCAATATTGCGGAAAGCCGTGAATGAAATTGGTGGTGCCGTCCAAAGGATCGATGATCCAGACATTGTCGGCGCCAGCGTTTAAATTGGCAGAGGAACCAGATTCTTCCCCCAGCACCCCATGGTCGGGGTAAGCTTTGATCAGGATATCGATAATCGCCTGCTCGGCTGCCTGATCGACTTCGGTGACAAAATCGTTGTGGCCTTTTTCCGTGATCTTGACGCGGTCGATGTCGAATGACGCGCGATTGATAATGGCGCCGGCGCGGCGCGCGGCCTTGATCGCCGTGTTGAGCATCGGATGCATAGAGGTTCGAGGTTCCGTTAAAATGGCGGCGCCGTTGCCAGCAAACGCAAACGGAACCGCCTAGATGAGAATTAATGAACAATGCGGTAAGCTGGCAGCTTGTTTGCCAACTTGTGTTTTCTACCGCCGTTTTTCACCGACTATTGTCGCTATTGTAAATGAACCTGCCTCAAATCGACACTTCTCTTTTTAATCGGCTGCGCATCGTGCTGGTTGAAACCAGTCGTCCGGGCAATATTGGCGCGGCCGCCCGTGCCATGAAAACCATGGGGTTTTCCGATCTGGTCCTGGTGAATCCGCGCTTCTCAAACGCGATGGAGCAGGATGAAGCGATTGCCTTCGCCAGCGGTGCGCAAGACGTCATGGCGGCGGCCAGGATAGTCGGCTCGATTGGCGAGGCGTTGACCGACTGCAATTTTGCCGCTGCGGTGAGTGCCAGATTGCGCGAATTTTCGCCACCAATCGTTGCGCCGCGCAATTTAGCAAGGCAACTGGCAGCGGACAGCGGGTTACGCGCCGCGCTGGTATTCGGCAATGAACGCTTCGGCCTGCCCAACGAAATAGTGGAAAAATGCAACGCATTGATCAATATTCCGGCCAATCCCGATTATTCTTCGCTTAATCTGGCCCAGGCAGTGCAGGTGTTGACCTACGAATGCAGGATGGCGGCGACAGACGATGCCCCGCATCAAACAGACATCGGTTTTCAAGGCCAGGCCGCCGATGTCGCGCAGATCGAACAGATGTACGCCCATCTGGAGCAAGCGTTGATCGCGATAGAATTTCTTGACGCCGATAATCCGAAAAAATTGATGCCGCGGCTTAAAAGGCTGTTATCGCGGACGCAACTGGAAGTGGAAGAGGTGAATATTTTACGCGGGATGGCGAAACAGATTTTGTCGTTTCGACGGAAGTAACTATTCAGCCGCTGGCGCCAGTGCGGAGTGCGTTTTGGGGAAAGATCGCGTCTGCAGGTAGTCGATCTTATTACCTGTGGCTATTGTCGTCATGCGCATTCCGCTCGGACTTCATTGGATCGCTCGCGCTTTTTCTTCCCCCCAAAACGCACTCCGCACTGGCGCCAGCGGCTGAATAGTTACCGGCGCAGGTAAAAAAACTGCCCTTATCCCCACGTCCGCAGCAGCCCGACTGCCAGGCCTTCCAGCGCAAACTCGTCGCCATCCGATGTTATCCGTATCGTCTTGAAATCAGGGTTTTCCGGCAATAATTCAATCACCGCCCCCGTTTTACGATAGCGTTTGACAGTGACGTCGTCGCCCAGTCGCGCCACCACGATTTGGCCATTTCTGGCCGCATCGGTCTTTTTTACTGCCAGCAAATCGCCATCCAGGATGCCGGCGTCGCGCATGGACATGCCGCGCACTTTCAACAAATAATCGGGGCGGGCCGTAAAAAGGGTGGGATCGACGTTGAAGTTTTTTTCCACATGCTCTTGCGCCAGGATCGGGGAGCCGGCAGCCACCCGGCCGATCAGCGGCAGGCTCAATTGCATTAATGCCGGGTGCGGCAGTGTCAGTTGCGAATCGGGGAAGTTGCTTGAGCGGGATGCGTTTCTATGCAGGCCCAGACCCATGTCGCCGCACAGGCGTATGCCGCGCGAGGTGCCGGGCGATATTTCGATTGCCCCCTTGCGCGCCAGGGCCTGCAAATGTTCTTCAGCGGCATTAGCCGATTTAAAGCCCAATTCTGTTGCAATTTCGGCACGAGTCGGCGGGAATCCGGTGTTTTCGATCGCATCCTTGATTAAATTGAGGATTTGTTCCTGGCGAGCGGTTAGTTTGATCATGGCGTCGGCTATCGGGATGGCTAATTTTGCTGTTCATAAAAACAGTCTGTATTTTTATACAGTAATTTAATAATTGCAAGCATATTTCGCGCGTTTGTGCGATAAGTAATTGAAACCGTTGAGTTTTCCGGCAGAGCAGGGTATGATCTTGGGTTTTCCTCTTCCCACACTCGTCTTGACGCCGGGGTGGGCGATTTTTTAATCCGTCCAAAAGGAGTTTTTATGCGTCACTATGAAATCGTATTTATCGTCCATCCGGATCAAAGCGAGCAAGTTCCCGCGATGATCGAACGCTACAAGGGCATCGTCACCGCCCATGGCGGCACGGTTCACCGTGTTGAAGACTGGGGTCGTCGTCAGATGGCTTACATGGTCCAGAAACTCGCCAAAGCCCACTATGTTTGTTTGAACATCGAGTGCGACAACGAGACTTTGGCTGAAATCGAAACGGGTTTCAAGTTCAACGATGCTGTTCTGCGCCATTTGACTGTCAAGTTGAAGAAGGCTGAGACGGCGCCGTCGCCGATGATGAAGGCTGTGCAGAGAGAAGATGCTGCCAAAAGCCACCGTACTGAGGCCCCCGCTGCGTAATTTTGCGTCAGCACTTAGGTCGGGAGTGACAATAAACTGGAAAATCGGCTTCAATTGATGGCAAGTATCGCCGAGCGTGATGTTTTACGTTACACCCCGGCAGGTATTCCGATAGTGTCAGCGCGATTGCTGCACCATTCGCAACAAATTGAAGCAGGTGTTGCAAGGTTGGTCGAATTTGAAATTGCTGCGATTGCCGCAGGCGAAATTTCAGGACGATTCAGCCAGGCCGATTTAGGCGAAACGTTTCAGTTTACCGGTTTCCTGGCACGCAAGAGCCGCAACAGTAAAAGCCTCGTATTTCACATCGGTGATTTCGAGACACCCTAGACAACCATTAGTTAGATACAGGAGCCCATCATGGCATTCGGTAAAAAATTCGATAAGAACAAGCTCAAACTCAAGCAAAAGCGTCAACAGCAAAATCCGTTGTTCAAGCGTAAAAAATTCTGCCGCTTCACTGCTGCAAACGTTGAACAGGTAGATTACAAAGACGTCGATACCCTCAAGGATTTCATTCAGGAAAACGGCAAAATCATGCCGGCCCGCCTGACTGGCACCAAGGCACACTATCAGCGTCAGGTTGATACCGCAATCAAGCGCGCCCGTTTCCTCGCGCTGTTGCCGTACACCGATCTGCACACTGCGTAATTGACGATAACCTCAATTACCCACATTCGGAGAAAAATATGCAAATCATTCTGTTAGAAAAAGTCGCTAATCTAGGCAATCTCGGTGAAGTCGTGCGTGTTAAAGACGGTTTCGCGCGCAACTTCCTGATTCCGCAACGCAAGGCGCGGCGCGCCACCACTTCGGCCGTCGCCGAATTCGAAGCAAAACGTGCCGAGCTGGAAAAAGCCGCAGCGGAAAAATTAGCCGCGTCGCAAGCACAAGGCGAGAAGCTGAGCGGCATGACCGTTCAAATTTCGCAAAAGTCCGGCGTCGACGGTCGTTTGTTCGGTTCCGTTACCAATGCCGACATCGCCGAAGCCCTGAGCAAACAAGGTTTCCCGGTCGAAAAAGCACTGGTCCGCTTGCCGCAAGGCCCGCTCAAGACTGTCGGCGATCACGCTGTTTCCGTCGCGTTGCATACGGATGTCGTGGTCGAAGTGATCATTTCGGTGCTCGGCGAACACGCTTAAGTTGTTTGGCGGCTGAAGAGCAACGTTTCTCGATTGAATAAAAAGCCGGATTTTCCGGCTTTTTTTACGCCTTTTCCCTGGCATTCGGATACTGAATTCTGCTAACCATGACGAGAAGGTATAATTTGCGCAATGAATAGCCGTCCCGATCCACAACTTGAATCCCTGCGCATACCGCCCCATTCGATAGAGGCGGAGCAATCCGTATTGGGTGGGCTGCTGCTGGATAACGCCGCCTGGGATCGTATTGCAGACTTCCTGCAAGAAACCGATTTTTACCGCTACGACCATCGCATCATATTTCAGCATATCGTCAAGCTGATTAGTAATTCGCGCCCGGCCGACGTCATCACCGTGCATGAGTCTTTATCCAGCATTGGCAAGACTGAGGAAGTTGGCGGTTTGAGCTATTTGAATGCGTTGGCTCAAAACACGCCGTCTGCTGCCAATATCCGCCATTATGCAGAGCTGGTACGCGACCGCGGCATATTGCGCAAACTAATCACGGTCACCGATGAAATTTCGGGGCAGGCATTCAGCCCGCAGGGGAAGGAAGTCAAGCAACTGCTGGATGAAGCCGAGTCGAAAATCTTTGCGATTGGGGAAGAGGGGGTGCGCGGCACCCAAGGCTTTCAGTCGATTCAGCCGCTGTTGACGCAGGTGGTGGAGCGGATCGACGAACTATATAGCCGCGATAACCAAAGCGACATTACCGGCGTGCCGACCGGCTTCGTCGATCTTGACCGCATGACATCCGGCCTGCAGCCGGGCGATCTGATTATCGTCGCCGGCCGTCCGTCCATGGGCAAGACGGCGTTGGCAATCAACATCGGTGAAACCGTTGCCATTGAAAGCGGATTGCCGGTCGCCGTGTTCTCGATGGAGATGGGCGGCACCCAGTTGGCCATGCGTATGCTGGGCTCGGTAGGGCGTCTGGACCAGCATCGGCTGCGCACCGGAAGATTGGTGGATGAAGACTGGCCGCGCCTGACGCACGCGATCCAGAAAATGAACGACGCGCAACTCTATATCGATGAAACGCCGGCGTTGAATTCGATAGAGTTACGCGCCCGGTCGCGGCGTTTGTCGCGCCAATGCGGCAAACTCGGCCTGATTATCGTCGACTACCTGCAACTGATGTCGGCCAATTCGTCAGGAGAAAACCGGGCTACTGAAATTTCTGAAATTTCACGGAACCTGAAGGGCCTGGCTAAAGAACTCAATTGCCCGGTGATGGCTTTATCGCAGTTAAACCGGTCGCTTGAACAACGGCCGAACAAGCGGCCTGTCATGTCGGACTTGCGCGAATCCGGCGCTATCGAGCAGGACGCCGATCTGATCCTGTTTATTTATCGCGACGAAGTCTACAACCCCGATTCGCCCTATAAAGGCACCGCTTAAATCATTATCGCCAAACAGCGCAACGGCCCCATCGGGGCCGTGCGCCTGACCTTCCTTGGAC
>JBIODP010000096.1:0-8411 GCA_044445195.1 Burkholderiales bacterium
CGTTATGCATTGTCACACATTGTCAATAAGTTAAGTTTCAAGCGAGGAGGGTTTCATCATGGTTTTAAAGAATTTACGGCACGCGCCGGTCGCTGCGCCGATCATTGTGCTGATTGCGCTCGGGTTGATTGGGTGTAAACCTGCCGGCCCTCCGCCGGATATCGTAAAAACGCAACGCGAGGCACTGCAAAAGGCAAAGGCTGTCGGCGCGGTGGAGCAAAAGTCAGCCGATGAGCAAAAGAAAGAGATTGATGAATCGACAAAGTAATTATCCTCACCCCCTTATTGCCCGCGAGGGCTGGCCGTTTCTTTGTTTTGCCGTGGTTCTTGCTTCGTTGGCGACTTGCCTTGCCGGCGCCTGGTCGACTCCGTTTTGGATTATTGCCTTGTTTGTGTTGCAATTCTTTCGCGATCCTGCGCGCACGATTCCGCAACAGGAGAATGCGGTATTGTCGCCTGCGGATGGCCGTATTGTCGTTGTCGAAAAAACACAAGATCCGTATGCAGGCCGTGAAGCGCTCAAGATCAGCGTGTTCATGAACGTGTTCAATGTCCATTCCAACCGTGCGCCGGTAGATGGCAAGATTGACAACGTGCAGTATTTCCCCGGCAAATTCGTCAATGCCGATCTCGACAAGGCATCGCTTGAAAATGAGCGCAACGCGCTTACCATCACGGCGGCAAACGGACAGATCGTCACTTGCGTGCAGGTGGCGGGGCTGATCGCGCGCCGTATCCTATGTTATGTGAAGCCCGGCGATAATCTGGCTCGCGGCCAGCGTTACGGTTTTATTCGATTTGGTTCGCGCGTCGATGTTTATTTGCCGCTGACGGCGTCGCCGAAGGTCATGGTCGGCGATAAGGTATCGGCGACCGAGACCATACTGGCTGAGTTTTAACCATAAAAGAGATAGAAACAGAGATAGAAACGGACATGGCATGGCAAGCTTCAATCGTCGCAAAGTCAAAACCAAGTTAGTTTTCCCCAAACTGGCGCGAGCCAATAAACTCGCCCCGCTCAACCCGTATACGGAAGAGGAAGCGCCGGTTCGGCCTACCTTGCGCCGGCGGGGAATTTACCTGCTGCCGAATGCCTTTACCACAGCAGCCTTGTTTTGCGGATTCTACGCAATCGTGATGGCGATGAATCTGAAGTTCGAGCATGCTGCGATTGCCATTTTTGCCGCCATGGTATTGGATGGAATCGATGGCAGGGTTGCCAGGCTCACTAATACGCAAAGCGAGTTCGGGGCGCAATACGACAGCTTGTCCGATATGGTCTCGTTTGGCGCAGCGCCGGCGCTGGTGGTATACGAATGGTCGTTGCGCGGCCTCAACAAGATGGGCTGGCTGGCGGCCTTTGTCTATTGCGCCGGGGCGGCATTGCGGCTGGCGCGCTTCAACACCAATATTGCAGTCGTCGACAAGCGGTTTTTCCAAGGACTGCCCAGCCCCGCGGCGGCAGCGCTGGTGGCCGGTTTCATCTGGTCAATGGACGATATGCGATTTGCAGGGGCGGAGTTGAGCTGGATTGCCTGGTCTATCACGGTGTTTTCCGGGCTGACCATGGTCACCAATGTTCCGTTCTATAGCTTCAAGGACGTCAATTTTCGCAAGGTAGTGCCATTCATTGCGATTTTTGTGATTGTGCTGGTGTTCGTGCTGATCTCGGTCGATCCGCCTAAAGTGATGTTCGGTTTGTTCGTTCTGTATGGCTTATCGGGTTATGCGTTGTATTTTTGGCGATTGGCCAAAGGAAAGCCGGTCAGCATCATCCAGACTGAGGTTGAGTTGGCAGACGACAAGGAATTGCATTAACAGTAACTAGTTGGGCTGCAAAGCCCAACCCGGCTGTTGTGAACTTACACGGATGCAATCAACTCAGGTTGCCGACAAATAACCGGCGTAGCACACGCATTTTCAAGCATTCGACTTCTTCCATGCGCATCCGTTTCAGGTACGCTTCGAAATCTTTCTTTTCGCCGACTAGCGGCTTGAATAACTGACGAATCAGGTCTAACGGATGCTCTGCGGTTGACTTGAGCTTTTTCAATGCTTTCCCGATGATCAATTCTTCCTCGGTAAAGTCCGTGCCGAACGGAAAATCGGGCAGCAACCCGCGCTGGCGCCAAGTCCGCAGCTTGGCCTCAATCGCCTCTGGCGTATTATTCCGTTGCGAAGCCGGGATTTCGTAATCCTTCGATATCTTGCCATTGTTTTTGGCTTGTTCCAGCAAACCCTCCTGGAAACGCGAATCGGCGATCGCCAGCATGCGTTTTACGCATTCGCAATCGGTCATGCCGCGCAGATCGGCGAACCCGTATTCGGTTACGATGATGTCGCGCAGGTGGCGCGGGATAGTCGTTTGGCCATAGTTCCAGACGATGTTGGATTTTAGCTTGCCATGGCTGTGCCTGGTGGCGCGCAGCAACAAAAGCGACCGCGCATCTGGCAGCAAATGTGCCATCGCAACAAAATTGTATTGCCCGCCGACCCCGCTGACCACGCGGCCCGAGTCGAGGCTGTCGGATGCCGCAGCCCCCAGCAAGGTTGCCAGCATCGTGCAATTGATGAAGCGCGCATCGCGGCGCTGTGGTCTGACGATGTTCTCACGTCCGAAAACATCATTGATCGAGCTGATGCGGCTCATGCCGATCTTGCTGCGCAATTCCGGCGTCAAGTCGCGCAAGGATTGGTAAAACGCACGCGGGCCGAGAAAGAATCCGCCATGCATGATGATGCCGCGTGTTAACTGTTGGCCGAGGCACAGCTTGGCCACCGCATCGAGTGCAGCCTCATCGGTAATGGTCGCCGCCACCGATTGATTGTCGACCGTCAGGTTGCCATCCTGTAGTTCGACTCCCGGCTTGAAAATGCCATAATGCTTTAAGAAGTCGACATCCGCTTGCAACAGAATCGGCGCGATCAATCGTTCATCCCGCAAGGCGCGCAACATCTGCGGCGTTACCTCGGGCGTAATTTTTCGTTCGTTAAGCAGGCGTTGCAGATCAGGATGGTCGAATACGGCCCGGCGGACAATACCTTGTTCGATGAGCTTCAGGAAGCCGTTGACAAACATTTCGCTGCAACCGTATAAACCTTCGCTAAAGGGAGCCAATTGGGTTATCGCGGGGGGAGTGCCGCCAAATAAATCCGAAACCATTTGGCGATATTCACTATTTTGTTGATCGCGCAAAATCAGTGTGTGGCAGATGGCGTCGCCCAGAGAGCCAATTCCGATCTGTAAGGTACCGCCATCCTTGACCAACGTCCCGGCAACCAATCCGATGGCGTAGTCTTGCGGCGATATTTTCATGTTCGGGGGCGCGAACAGATCATGCGTGCTGTCTGGGTCGGCGATGACGACATCGAAAAGATTCGGGTCGACCGCCGCATCGTTTTCCATGAACGGCATCTTGCGGTTATAGCAGGCCACCGTCAAAACCGATTGCGTCGGGTCGGCTGCGATCATGTCGAGTATGTCTAATGTTATCTCCGGATTGCTCGATAGCGACAGCCGCAACTCTGCGCCGCTGTCATCCACTGCCACGGCCTGCGCCATCAGGTTGACGCCCTGCATCAGCATATCGCGGGCCGCGTGAGTATAGTTGCTATAAATGTATTCCTGCTGTGCCAGATCATTGGTCAGGCACTCGCCTGTTTTCATGAAAAATTCAACGATCTCGATATTCGGCGGAAGGCTGTTGGTATTGCGCGCCCGGACATATTCAAGGTCTTCATAATCGCCAAATACGCGTTTGACAAAAGGATCGAGAAAGCGTTTTTCCAATTCACTTTTGCCGCGCGGCTTTTCCAGCGATAGTGCGGTAAGGATTTTTAAATGAAAAGCCGGGCATTCCTTCACCCGGCGATATAGCGCATTGACAAAGTGATTCGGCTTACCGATCCCCAGCGGGATTCCCAACACAATTCGGTTGCCGACGGCCGCCAGCACAGCATCGATCGCATCTTCGGTATTATCAAAATAACTTGATTTTTTCACTTTTTTTTTCTTTCATATCCATTCCTAGGTAAGACAGATAATAATGGGTTAGAGGGGCGATTCACTTGATCTGAATCAAAGGGCTATGGTGCAAATTGGCAATTCAGCGAAACCTGCCGGTATTTAATATGGCAGAATGAATGCCCATCAATATAACTCTCGCCAGTGAAGGAAAATAATTTTGAGCCAATTGGAGCAGGCGATGCGGAGCATCGATACCTTAAAAAATATGGGCCTGAGGGTGCTTGAGGAGTCGCCCAATATCCTTAAAATTGCCATGCCGCGAGAGGGGAACAGCAATCACCTGGGCGGCGTTTACGCGGGGGCGATTTTTTCTCTGGCTGAATTCCCGTTTGGGATCATGTGCATTAACAAGTTCGGCATGAATGAAATCGTGCCGGTGATCGGCGAAATAACGATTCGGTTTTTGGCGCCTGCAACGGGCGAATTGACTGTCGAATTGGTTATTCCCGACGAAGAATGGGACGAGATTGAACGTGAAACCAAGGCCCGGGGCAAATTCAAAATTATCAAGGAAATTGAAGTGAAGGATGCGGAAGGCAAGGTCAACACGGTGGTAAAGGCGACCTATTTTACGATTGCCGTCCGGAAATAAAGCCGATGAGCACGATATTCGATACCGCACGCGGCACGGTACACGCCTGGCAATGCGATCATATGGGACACGCCAACCTGCGCGTGTACGGCGACTTTTTCGAGCAGGCGCTGTGGCAGGTGTTTCAGGAAATCGGCATCACGCCATCGCAATTGCGCAGCGGTGCCATCAGCATGGCCGGCGTGCAGCAGAATATCGGCTACAAGAAGGAATTGTTTGCCGGCGACGTCATCGTGG
Organism: Burkholderiales bacterium; assembly: GCA_044445195.1. Taxonomy (GTDB): domain Bacteria; phylum Pseudomonadota; class Gammaproteobacteria; order Burkholderiales; family Burkholderiaceae_D; genus PKWO01. The sequence continues at coordinate 4,857 of JBIODP010000096.1, forward strand.
TGCGCTCGCAATTGATCGAAATAAATGAGCGCTCGCTGAAGATGCGCCACGAAATGACGCAGATCGAAACCAATGCCGTGTGTGCCGTATGCGAGCTGACGGCGGTATGTATCGATACGCAAACGCGCAAGCCGTGTCAATTCCCACAGGAGATCGCCACGCGCGGGCTGCAATTAATCGATGGTTGAACAATGTTCCAGGTTTGATAAAACGCCGTAAGCACGGACGGCTGTGATAAAAAATCCTTCAAAATTAAGGTAATCCTTAAATCGCCTCTTGCACTTATAGTTAGGTAAGCCTATAATGCTGCATGGACAAACAACTGACAACTGACCAAATCATCGATGCCTTAGGGGGAACATCGGAAACGGCGCGCCTCTTCGGCATTGCGGCAGCATCGGTTTCCGAATGGCGAAAAGTAGGAATTCCTAAGTCTCGCATGATGTATTTAAAGCTTGCCAGGCCGGAATTGTTTGCCGATCCTCTTTTTCCTAAACAGGAAAAGCCGCCTCTGCAGCGGGGGGCGGACGCGCTGAACCACAGCACAACATATCCGCAAGCGGCGCAATCGTTGAATTATTTTAAGGAGCACAGCATGGCCGACAAACTGATCATATTTGACACCACCTTGCGCGATGGCGAACAATCGCCAGGGGCCTCGATGACCCGGGAAGAAAAAATCCGCATCGCCAAGCAACTGGAGCGCATGCGGGTGGATGTGATCGAAGCCGGGTTTGCGGCATCGTCGGATGGCGATTTTGAGTCGATCAAGGCCATTGCCGGGTTGATCAAGGATTCCACCATCTGCTCTCTGTCGCGTGCGAACGACCGCGATATTGCGCGTGCGGCGGAAGCGCTGGCCCCGGCGGAAAGAAAACGCATCCACACCTTCATTGCGACATCGCCATTGCACATGGAAAAGAAGCTGCGGATGACGCCGGACCAGGTATTTGAACAGGCCAAGCTGGCGGTCCGGTTTGCGCGAAAATTCACCGATGACGTTGAGTTCAGCACGGAAGATGGCAGCCGTTCCGAGATCGATTTTTTATGCCGGGTGATCGAGGCCGTCATCAAGGAGGGCGCCACCACCATCAATTTTCCCGATACGGTCGGTTATGGCGTTCCGGAGTTGTATGGAAATACGCTGAAAACCTTGCGCGAGCGCATTCCTAATTCCGACAAGGCAATCTGGTCGGTGCATTGTCACAATGACCTGGGGATGGGCGTGGCCAATTCGTTGGCCGGCGTGATGATAGGCGGCGCGCGTCAGGTGGAATGCACTATCAACGGCCTGGGTGAACGTGCCGGCAATACCGCACTGGAAGAGATTGTGATGGCAGTGCGCACGCGGCGCGATTATTACAACCTCGAGATCGGCATCGATGCCACGCAAATTGTGCCGACCTCTAAACTGGTGTCGCAAATTACCGGTTTTACCGTGCAGCCTAACAAGGCGGTTGTGGGGGCCAATGCCTTTGCTCATGCTTCCGGCATCCATCAGGATGGCGTGCTGAAAGCGCGCGATACCTATGAAATCATGCGCGCTGAAGATGTCGGCTGGTCCGCCAACAGAATTGTGCTGGGAAAATTGTCGGGCCGCAATGCGTTCAAGCAACGCCTGCAACAATTGGGTATCTTGCTGGAGTCCGAGGCTGAAGTGAATGCCGCGTTCACGCGCTTTAAAGAGTTGGCAGACCAGAAATCGGAAATTTTCGATGAAGATATCATGGCGCTGGTTTCCGACGAGCAGCATGCGCATGAGAATGAATATTACCGTTTCGTTTCGCTGGCGCAACAATCGGAAACAGGTGAAAAGCCCAAGGCAAATGTCGTGTTTTCGATTGGCGGAAAAGAGGTCAGTTGCGAAGCGAACGGAAACGGGCCGGTTGACGCGATCGTCAATGCGATTGAAACGATTGCCTAAAGGGGGGCTGAGTTGCTGTTGTTCTCCGTCAACGCGATTACCACCGGCACGCAGGCGCAGGGAGAAGTAACGATGCGGCTGTCAAAAGGAGGCCGCATCGTCAACGGCATGGGGGCAGATCTCGATATTATGGTCGCGTCGGCGAAGGCCTATTTGTCGGCGTTGACCCGATTGCATTCAAAGGTTGAAAAACTGAATCCGCAACTGTAGGAATTTGACAAATCCAGGTCGGTGCGCACCTTGCGAGGGCAAGGCAAGCGCCGAAAAGGGGCGTTGGGCGGCACCGATATGAGGCATATTTTAAGGTGCCATGATGATCAAAGGGGGGGCGCAATCGTCCATTCTCAGAATTCGGCGTCCAGCTCGTCAATGTGATCCGGCTCTAGTTTGGCGGCCTCGACCCACTGCGCTACAGCGGGCAGTGCCATGATCGACTGGCAGTAGGCGGCGCAGGGTGCGTCCATCTGTACGCCATAGGTCAGGAAGCGTGTGACGACGGGCGCATACATTGCATCGGCCATGCATGGCTGGTCGCCGAACAGGTAAGGGCCGCCGTAATTTTTCAGACAGTCATGCCATATGGCAATAATACGGTCAATGTCGGCTTGGGCGCGGGCCCATACCTTGAACGTCTTGTACTTGCTCTTGAGATTCATCGGCAGGGCCGCGCGTAGCGCGGAAAACCCGGAATGCATTTCGCCGCAGATGGCGCGACAGTGCGCGCGCGCTGCTTTATCGGCCGGCATCAGGCCGGCCTTGGGTTTGATTTCATTGAGATACTCGGCGATAGCCAGCGTATCCCATACCTTCACGCCGTTATGGGTGAGGCAGGGGACCAGCATGGACGGCGCCAGCAGCAGGAGCTCGGCACGCATCGCCGGATCGTCGAGCGAAATCAATTGCTCTTGGAACGCCAGGCCGGCGAATTTGACCAGCAGCCAGCCGCGCATCGACCAGGAGGAATAGTTTTTGCTGCTGATGGTAAGCATTGCTTGAGCCATGGTGCGATTCCTTAGGGCGGATTATATTGATGCGCTGCTTCGGTTTGGTGCAAACGTACGCAAAGCCCATGCCAGAAGACGCAGATGCGGCGGCGCGCAGGCGGATTGCTGGCGTGTAACTTGCATGGAGTAAGACAGAAATCAAACTCAACGAGGAATGTTCATGCATTATCATGCCTATGAGGCATATGCTGATTGCATGTCGCACTTCCGGATTCTTACCGAAGCTGCGCGCACCGCATTGTCTTACCCGGTTCTGACACGCTATAACGCGGTGCGCCAGCTGAACGCGGCATATGAAGTTTTTGCCGCCGCCAAGGTAACCCACAGCCGGCCCGATTTTGGAATCGCCAGCATAACAATTAACGAAGGCCTTGCAACGCGCGAGGTCGAGGTGCAGGAAGAAGCAAGTTATGTTGCGCCGTTCGGCACATTGTTGCACTTCAAGAAGAAAGATATCGAGGGCCAACCGCGCGTGCTGATCGTTGCCCCCATGTCCGGCCACTTCGCCACGTTATTACGCGAGACCGCCCGCACCATGCTGGCCGACCACGATGTCTATATTACCGATTGGCACAATGCACGCGACGTGCCGTTGTCGGCTGGGCGTTTCGGGCTCGATGAGTATAC
>JBIODP010000097.1:0-8382 GCA_044445195.1 Burkholderiales bacterium
ACCCAGCTCTGTCCGCCATCCGTGCTGCTCAGCACCACGCCATCATGCCCGACCGCCCAGCCATCTTTGGCATCGGGGAACTGCACGGCGGTCAAGGTCACCGACACCGGCACTTTTGCCTGGGTCCAGCTTTGCCCCCGGTTATCCGAATAGACGATGATGCCGTGCTCGCCGACCGCAACCAGCCTTGCGCCTGCCTTCGCCACGCCGGGCAGCATGGCTCTTGCTGCTATGGCAGAAAAGCGCGCAGGTTGTTCCAGGGGGTCTTTGAAAGCTTGCGCAGGCAGCGACAGCAGCAGGCAACAGGCCAATAACAGCAGCTTGCCCGGTCGCAAGACGGTCAGCTTTTTACTCATTTCCACGTCCCAATTTTATTGCCAAGTCAACCTGTGCTCTGCAGTTGAGGGGTTGACGGCTTTTCGCCCACTTTAAAAACTGCCCCCCAAATAAATTGAGGGGCGCAAGGAGTAACTCACAACGCTGGAGGCAACAATTTAGTTACTCAGGCGACGCAGATTATCTACAGTGAAATAACTGGATTCGAGCTTGAAATTGAACTTGACCGGCTTTTCCTGATTGGTCAAAGCAGTCACCAGATAACGCCGTGCCTGCAGATCGTAGGACGCTTCACACGCTATCCAGGGCGTCGGCACATCGTAAAACTGTACCGCGTCTATTTCATGCACGCGCCACAACTCGCCACGGCCGTCATAAACGTCGGTATGGGCGATCTGCCAGCTATCTTCGTCAACATAGAAAATACGCTTCGCATAGACATGGCGCTTGCCCGGTTTCAAGGTTGCTTCCACCACCCACACCCGGTGCGGCTCGTAACGCACCAGATCCTGGTTAAGATGGCCCGGGCGGATAATGTCGGTATATTTCAGGCTTTTGCTGGTCAGCTTGTAGTTATTGTAGGCAACGTACATTTCCTTCTTGCCAACCAATTTCCAGTCGTAGCGATCCGGCGCGCCGTTGAAACCGTCATAGTCATCGGTAGTGCGCAAGCCGTCGGCGCCCTGCCCCGGCGAATCGTAGGCAATATCCGGCGCCCGCATCACGCGACGTTGGCCTGGGTTATACAACCATGCCAGGCGGGTCTCCTTGACCTGATCGATCGGATCGATGACCAGCAAGTCCTCCCCGGCCACGCTGGATGGTCCGGTGATCAGCCCCATGTAATAAAATAACCGGTTCGGTTCCGGATTGGCTACGCTGGTAGCCATCAAGAATTTTTCCGTCAAGGTTACCGGGGTAAAATTGCCGTTTGCCTGCACTGGGAAGGTCGCGGAGTAGCGCTCCAGGCTGCTGCCGCGATAGCGCATCACATGGTTCCATATCACTTCGACGCCGCTCTTTGGTATCGGGAATGGAATGTTTGAATGCACCAGCCCCTGGACGCCGTTACCGCCTTCAGCCAGGTGTATCTTGCCGGCCTCGGCCTTGACGTTTTCGTACAGGCTTTGCGGATAAGCGGCGGTCCGGTGGCTCGCGTAGACGTTCATCTTATAGTCGGGAAAACGCTTGAGCATCTCCATCTGCCCGGCGGAGAGCTTATCCTTATACTGGGCCATATTGGCCGCCGTGATCGTCAACGTCGGCTTTTCGGATGCAAATGGATCCGCGTAGCCGGATTTCGGATTGAAACCCGCAGGCGCCTTGGTCAGACCGCCATCCCATTCCGGGATCAAACCGTCGGCGCTGGCGGCTTTTTCAGCACCGACAGGGGTCAGATCTTTGCCGAGGCGATCGACATCGGCCGCCATTGCATTAAACGATGCGATGGAAAACGCCAGTGTCGCCAGCGCAGTCAGCGGTTTAATTTTGAATTGTATATTTTTCATTGAGACGTCTCCTGATAAATTAGAAATTGATGCCGGCGACCGCAGCGATGTTGTCGCGGTCGTGCATGACATCGTAAGTCGCATCGTGATTGAAGGTCGTATAAGTGATTTGCGCATAATACTTGTTGTTGTATTCAGCGCGCAACGATAAACCGAGCACTTCGCGATCCTGCGAGAAGTAACTGTCTGCTGAATAACCATGCACGTCCTGCGACCAGAACACACGGGGTTTCAGGCTCCAGCCATCGATCACGTTCGGATAGTTCAACTCGCCCAGAAGCCGGTAACCCCATGCCGTGGAGGTGAAAAATCCACTGGTTCCGCAATAGGCGGGGTTGGAATTGGGGGAGTTGAGAGCAGAACAAATTGCCGCATTATTGGTTGCGTAGCCGTACGTAAAGCCGCGACCGTAGCGCAGGTTCCCGGCAACGTTAGGATCGCCGATTCCAGTCCATTTCTCGACGCCGATTTCCCCAACCAGCGTCAATGATTCGGCTCCGGCGACGCGCGAGAGCACCTTGGAAGTATTCATTTGCAACTGCAATTTGTCGTGTAAATCCCAGCCTTGCAAAATCGACCCCGCCGGTGCGCTGGCAAACCTGGCCAACGGTCCGGCATTCGCCTTCAGAAACGCGCCGGTCGGCCCGAGCGCTGCCGGCAGGTTGCCCATAAAATCTCCTACAGCCATGTCGACGGGATTCAACTGTACCGGAAAACCTTTGGTAAAACTGGTTTCGCCACCCACCGACCAGCCGCCCACTTCGGTCGCCGCGCTCAACCCCACTTCCTCGATCACCGGAGCGGAATAATCCCAGGCAACCGAGAACGGTGTCACCAGCGGGTACAATGAACCGAGCGTGCTGGCTGCAAAGGCAGCTTGCTGGGCTCCCGCAGCATAGGCTGCCGCCGCCGCTGCATTACCCGCTGCCGCTGCTGCCGCCGCTGCGGCTTTGGCCGCCGTTGCCGACTGCACCAGCCCCCCTACCGCTCCCAAAAGGGCGGAAGGCGGCAGTCCATTAAAAGTACCGGAGAAAAGCGACTGCGGATTCGGATTGCCAATTTTGACGATGTCGATATTAGGCAGACGCTGACGGTACGCAGCTGCATAGAGGCCAAAATCAGTGCTGATGGAGGGCGCAAAATAGTGTAGCGACACACCGGCCTGGCCGCTTTCCTTCGCATTGATGTCTTGCAGGCCGACGACACCGAAATTGGGGTGATACGACGGCATGCCGATCGCCGACGTCAACCCGTTCAATGGCGTCAGCCCGTTCAGTTGCGCATATTGATTGACGCCGGTCGAGTCGCCGCTCAGCGTTCCCATGGCTCCGGCGCCGCAGTTGTAAACATCGCTGACCGACCAGAATGTGCCGCAACCAGACGCCACGCTCTTGACCCACGTAAACTGGTAAAACGCTTCCATGCTTAAGCCGTCGCCCAAACCCCAGTTGACGTCGATCTGCGGAATCGGCAACAAGGCGTCTTTAATAGTGGCGCCTGGCGTGACCAGGGCCTGGTAATTAAATGCGCCGAACTGGTTGATGCCTGGAATGAACAGGCTCTCACCCCAGTTGACCACCTGATCGCCCACCTTGACCGTCAGCGGCTTGCCCTCGACCGGCTCGAACGTGCCGAACATATAAGCATTGGTAAACGTTGCACCAGAAAATTTGCTAAGAGAGTATAAGCCGTTATCGCTCAACCTGGCGTTGGGCACCAAGCCATTGTTGTACGACCCAACCGGAACCGTGCCGCGTTTTTCCGCATCGTCGTACCAGGCGCGCGCGCCGAGCACGAAGCCGAGATTATCGTGCTTCAATTGCACTTCGCCATTCACGATCAACGGCGTGGAGATCGGCGCGCCCTTGCCATAGTTCAGATCGCCGTCCTGGTTGTTGTCGCCGGCCATGCCGCCGTAAGGACTGCTGTAGAGCGCTTTGTCGGGATTACCAGTGCGCCAGGCATCGCCGAGCGATACGCCACCCGACCATCGGCCCTGATCACCGTTGTCCAGCGTGAATTCTTCCGCGCCCGCCTGCGGCACGATGCCGGCGCTCAACGCTGCCAACGCCATGCTGCACGCCTGCGTCATGATGAGAGGTTTCAGCCGCCGCATCATGGGCTTACCTGGCTGTTTATGTGCTTTATCCATTTTATCTCACTCCATTTTTTATAGAATTAATTTTAAAATTAACGGCGTTTGCGACACATCACCTCATTTCTGATTTTCTTATTTTTCCTGATTGCTCCGATTGCCTCCCTCAAGCCCAACAATTAAACCAAAAATTACCTGCCACTCTTACAAAGCGTAATATTAACATCGATTAACACTGCATTGACAATAGCAAAAGTCCCCGGCGCCTTGCCGATCAAGTTGCAGAATAGCACCGCGCGGCTCCTCCTATACCCATCATGCCGCTAATCCTTCCAGAAAGCGGATAATCGCCGCGTTGACGGGCGCCGGATTAGTCAAGTTGGCGGCATGGCCGGCGCCTGGCACCGGCACCATCGGCACGGCATTCGGCAGTGTCGTTCGCATCGCCTCCGCCCGTTGCGGCTCAATGGCTATATCGGCTTCGCCATGAATCACCAGCGCCGGCGCCCTGATGCCTGCGATTGCCGTTGAAATGTCGTCTCTCGATCCCAGCGCGGTGAAGGCGCCCAGTAAATTGACCGGTTTCATCGCCTTCCATTTGGCCTTCCATGCCTCTGCGCCAGCCCAGCTATCGCCAAGAATAATATGGGCGATGATGGCCGCTGTCGCATCGGACAAACCGTTGGTCACCCAATCAGTCATTATCTGCTGATAGCCGTGTATTTTTTCCTGATCTTCGGGCAATGCCTGCGTATCGATCAAAATCAAGGCGCGAACAACATCCGGATGGCGCAAAGCACAGCGCAGGGACAGGTACCCCCCTTGCGACATGCCGGCCAGCACAGCCCGGCTAACGCCGGCATGGCGCAGCACGGCGATGCAATCGTCGGCCGAATCGTAATAGGAAAATGGGGCCAAATGGTCCGTCGCCGTGCGCCCATGACCGCGTTCGTCCCAGGTAATGCACCGGTAGCGATCGCGCAATGCATCGACCTGCGGTGCAAACATCGTGTGATCCATCAGCAAACCATGCGAGAAAATGATAGCAGGTAAATCGCCGCCGGTATCCTCATAAAAAATTTCCTGGTCACCGTTTTTTGCATATGGCATGCTTGTCTCCCCCCTTAGAATAATTTATTGTATAAGCTCCGGTAGACGTGAATCTACTTCGAATCTACTTGAATTCTACTTGGCTATATGCTTCTCGTCGATCCAAATCAAAGACGCCATGCGGCCGGTAACGCCATCGCGCCGGTAAGAATAAAAACGCTGCTCGCTGACGGTGCAAAAAACGCCTCCATAGATACGCCGGACACCGGCCGATTGCAGGCGCATGCGCGCCAACGCGTAAATGTCCGCCAGATATTTCCCGGGGCGTCCGGCTATCGCCTGAAAAGCGTCCAGCGCCTTCGGTTGCCTGTCGCCAAACGCCGCCAGCACGTCTGTCCCTACCTCGAAGCATGCAGGGCCGATTGCCGGACCCAGCCACGCCAATATATCCTCGGCGCCTGCATCCCGCATTCTTGACACGGTATTTTCCAGTATGCCTCCCGCCAGACCGCGCCAGCCTGCATGCGCGGCCCCCACCGTCCGGCCAAGAGCATCGCACAACAATACCGGCAAGCAGTCCGCCGTCAAAATGGCACAGGCAACCCCGCCTTGGGTTGCGATGCATGCATCTGCCTGGACGCTTTGGACTGCCGCATTTTTCACATTCACCGCATCCAGCACAGCGGTTCCATGAACCTGCGACAACCAGACCGGCAGCACGGGGATCGCAGCACGCAAAAGCGACCGGTTATGCTCGACGCCATGACGGCAATCGCCTGCATGTGCGCCCAGATTCAAGCCGCCGCCTCCCATGCCATCGCCATACGGCGCCATGCTTACACCGCCGCGCCTCGTAGTGGACAGCGCGCCGATATTCGGCGGTGCGTCCCACTCAGGATAGATGAAATGCATAGCAATCTTAATAGGATAGGCGGTGATTGATAGCCGGTCAACTAATCATAGTGACTGCGGCGGAATAACCACGCCGGCCCGCGCCAGCAGCCCTGCAAAATCCTCCGGCACTGCGGCCTCCCATTCCATCGCCTTGCCGGATGCAGGATGAATCAGGCCCAAACGGTATGCATGCAATGCCTGACGCGGAAATACCGATGCCAAATGTTGCTTGCCGTACATTGCGTCGCCTACCAGTGGAAAGCCGATCGAGTGCATGTGAACCCGAATTTGATGGGTGCGACCGGTTTCCAGTTGACAACGAACCAGGCTCACCGGGCGGCCATCGAGCAAGCCGGTTGCCAGTCGCTCATAGTGCGTCACCGCAGGCTTCGCGGCAGCGTTCTCCGTCACCGCCATCTTGATTCTATCTTTCGGATGGCGGCCCATTGAGGCATCGATCTTGCCGGCAATCCGCGGCGTCCCCCACACCAGCGCCAGATATTCCCGCTTGACGGACCGCGCCTGCAGTTGCCGCACCAAATCGGTCTGGGCCACAAGAGTCTTGGCGACGACCATTAAACCGCTGGTATCTTTGTCCAGGCGGTGCACGATGCCCGCTCTGGGTACCCCGGCAATGGCGGGAAAATGTTGCAGCAACGCATTGAGCAAGGTTCCCGACCAATTGCCTGCGCCCGGATGCACCACCAGTCCATCCGGCTTGTCAATTATTATGATAGTGGCATCTTCATACACAATCGACAAGGGTATCGGTTCCGGCTTGAACGCCTGATCTTCCGGCGCCGCTTGCGGCCATATGGCGACATCCTCATCTCCCAGCACGGTCATCTTGCTGCGCGCCGGTTGACCGTCGACCGTCACATAACCCGCTTCGATCCATTGTTGGATGCGGCTGCGTGAATATTGGGGAACCAGCTTTGACAATACTTTATCCAGTCGTTCGCCGCATGCGTCCGAGCTTAATTTCAAGGCAATGGCAGGTAAGGCCGGCAAGCCGCCCTCACCCTCATCGCCGTCTTCAATGTCAAGGTCGGCCAAGGTTTTAATGAACATCTGCGTCTCAGTTTGCATCGCGGCAAGTTCCATCGGCTATAATCATCGACTGTCCAGATGCGCTCTTGCTAAATGTCATGCAAATAAAATTATCCAAAACCACTATTCTCGCTTTCGTGTTGCTGCTTTCGGCCTGTAGCGGGCTGCCGGATGCAAAAGATGAAACTAAAAATTGGCCTGCCGAGAAATTATACTCGGAGGCCATGGAAGAATTGGCGGATGGCGGTTACGATAAATCGGTTAAGCTGTTTGAAAAGCTGGAAGCGCGTTATCCTTTCGGCGTTTACGCAACGCAGGCGCAAATGGAAATCGCCTATGCCCATTACCGCGCGAAAGAGCAGCCGGAAGCGTTAGCAGCGATAGAACATTTCATTAAATTGCATCCAAACCATCCGAATGTCGATTATCTGTATTATTTGCGCGGCTTGATCAATTTTAACGATGAGCTCGGCCTGTTCGACTTCATTTCCAACCAGGACCCCACCGAACGCGACCCCAAGGCTTCGCGCGAGGCGTTCGATTCATTCAAGCTGCTGGCAGACCGCTTCCCGAACAGCAAATATACGCCGGATGCGATTCAACGGATGAAGTATCTGGTGAGTGCGATGTCTCAATACGAAGTTCACGTTGCTTCTTACTATTATCGGCGGGGCGGCTATGTTGCAGCGGTAAATCGTGCGCAATCCGTCATCAAACTGTTTCCCGGCTCACCCGCCACCGAAGATGCGCTGTACCTGATGGTGCTCTCCTATGACCGTCTGGGGCTGGTTGACCTGCACGACGATACCGAGCGCATCTTCAAGGCAAACTACCCGAACAGCCCACTGCTCACCGGCGGACGGATTAAACCAAAGTCATGGTGGCAATTCTGGTAGGGGTGCAGAACCACGCACCCCAGCGCCGCTACGTCCCAACTTCCAGGCGTCGGCGAAATACCCAGCTGGTCGCATCCGATCGGTCTTCGGCAAAAGCATAACCGGCGCTGTTGAACATTTTCAGTTTGTCCGGTTGGGTAATCCCTTTAGTGGCGGCATAACGCGCCATCAAGCCGCGTGCCCGCTTGGCAAAGAATGAGATCACCTTATACTTGCCATTCTTCCAGTCCTCAAAAACCGGCGTAATCACCGGCACGTTCAGCGACTGCCGCTTCACTACTTTGAAATATTCTTCCGAGGCAAGGTTAATCAAGGCTTTGTGCTTTTCTTCCTTGATATGCCGATTCAGCATGTCGGTCACGATGCCGTCCCAAAACGCATACAAATCCTTGCCGCGTGCATTGGGTAACCGGGTACTCATTTCCAGCCGGTAAGGCTGCATCAGATCAAGCGGACGCAATACGCCGTACAAGCCAGACAGGATGCGCAGGTGGACCTGCATGTAATCCAGTTGTTTTGGATTCAACGTAGCAGCATCCAATCCATCATAGAC